>NZ_CANCLE010000074.1 GCF_947378715.1 Phenylobacterium aquaticum | reverse complement strand
CGGCGAACTAGCCGACCTCAAATCCCCGCGCCCGCAAGCGCGCCAGGCTCGCCTCGCGCACCTCAGCCCAGTCGCGGGCCAACAGGCCCAGGCCCACCACGTCGCGGGGTTCGCCGCCCTTCCAGACATGGGCGCGATACAGCGCCTCGCGCTGGAAGCCGAAGCTCTCATGCATCTTCCAGACCGCCTCGTTCTCGACCAACACCTCGCAGCAGAGCTTGTTCAGCCCCAACGCGCCGAACACATGGTCGATCACCCAGACCTCGACGAAGGCCCCCACGCCCTTGCCGCGCACTGAGGGGCTGGCGAGGTAATAGGCCCAGCTGCACTTGCGGTTCTCAGGCGAGATATCGACGAGGTTGGCCAGCCCCACCGGCTCGCCCTGCAACTCGATGATCCAGTAGCGGCGGGCGGGATCGACCAGGGCGCTGGCCATGAACCGCCCATGTTCCTCGGGCGTGATCAGGTGGTCGGAATACATCCACCGCGCCACCTCCGGCTGATTGCGCCAGGCCAGCATCATGGCCGCGTCGGCGAAGGTGGCCAGGCGCAGGCCCGCATCGACGGGGTCGGTCATGGCGGCGCTCCCTCAGGCGACTCGATATCCGCGAAGGTCGCTCATCCGCCGCGCGACCGCCACAGACGAAGCGCGGCCAGAGCGCGTCAGGGCTAGGTGGAAGCCGGTTAGCCCGTCCGACGCGCTCTAAATATTTGAATTAGATTCTTCGAAGCGGAAGGCCGCGCCGTCGCGCTTCACATGGCCGGCCGTGGGCGCGGCGAAGTGGGTGCCGATCACCAGGATCGGCTGGTCGGCCACGTCGGCAAAGACGCCGCGCCGCATGACCGCCGAGGCCTTGGGATCGCTGTCGAAGGGGGGCGACCAGTCGGGATGGGCCAGCTGGCAGGGATGGTGGACCATGTCGCCGGTGATCAGGCCGCGCTGCCCCTCGGACTCGATGGCGACGCTGACATGGCCGGGCGTGTGGCCAGGCGTCGGGACCAGGCGCAGTTCAGGCGAGATGCGGTGGTCCATCTCCACCAGGTCCACGAGACCGGCGTCGAACACCGGCTTGACGGAGTCGGCCAGGATCTCCTGCTGATCCGCATCGCCCTCGGCGCTCCAATGGGCGTGCTCCGCCCGGCCGATCAGATAGCGGGCCTTGGGGAAGGTCGGGACCCACTTGCCGCCTTCCAGCATGGTGTTCCAGCCGACATGGTCCACATGCAGGTGGGTGCAGACCACCGCGTCGACGCCCTCGCGGGTCCAGCCCGCTTCCGCGAAACGGGCCAGGAAGTCGGTCGAAAGCGCCTGGCCGCCGACCAGGCTGCGCGGCCGGTCATTGCCGATACAGGTGTCGACCACCAGCCGGATGCCCGGCGCCTCGACCAGCAGGGCGTGGATCGACAGCCGCAGGTGGCCGTCCTCGGTCACATAGTTCGGATAGAGCCAGGGGATCTGGCGCAGGGCCTCCGGCGTCGCCTCCGCCAGGAACGGCCGCGCGGCGCTGTAGGGCACCGGCAATTCGATCTCGACGATGCGCGTGACGGTGACCGCGCCGATCTTCCAGCTGAGCATCCTAGCGCAGGGTCGCGTTGAGCTTGGCGAGCACGCCGGAGCCGGGGATCAGGGCCCGGTCGGCGAGCGCGTTGAGCGGGGTCTCCACCGTCTCCAGGGCCTCGTGCAGATCGGTCGCCTCCGGGTCAACATAGAGCAGGCCGGTGACGATCTCGCCGGCCGCCTGGCGCTGGGCCAGATAGCTCATGGCGGCGATGCGGTCGGTGGGGTCGTAGTGCTCCGCCAGCTTGTGCAGCGACAGCACCGAGCCGTCATGCTGGGTCACCTGCACCGTCGTGCCGGGCGCATAATCCACATGGATCGGATCGCGCAGCGGCACGACGTCCAGCCGGTTCACGCTCTCATTGTGCTCGCGCACATAGTCATAGCTCTTGGTCGAGCCGGCGTGGTTGTTGAACTGGACGCAGGGGCTGACTGTGTCGATGAAGGCCGCGCCCTTGTGGCTCAGCGCAGCCTTGATCAGCGGCACCAGCTGGGCCTTGTCGCCGCTGAACGAGCGGGCCACGAAGGTCGCCCCCAGCTGCAGGGCGACGCTGACCAGGTCGATGGCGCTGTCGTGGTTGACCACGCCCTTCTTCGACTTGGAGCCCTTGTCCGAGGTGGCCGAGAACTGGCCCTTGGTCAGGCCATAGACCCCGTTGTTCTCGACGATATAGGTCATGTTGACCCCGCGCCGGACGGCATGGGCGAACTGGCCAAAACCGATCGAGGCGCTATCGCCGTCGCCCGAGACCCCCAGATAGATCAGGTCGCGATTGGCGAGATTGGCGCCGGTCAGCACCGAGGGCATGCGCCCGTGGACGGTGTTGAAGCCGTGGCTGGCGCCCAGGAAATAGTCGGGCGTCTTGGACGAGCAGCCGATGCCCGACAGCTTGGCGACCCTGTGCGGCGGCAGGTCCAGCTCATAGCAGGCCTGGATGATCGCCGCCGAGATCGAGTCGTGGCCGCAGCCGGCGCAGAGCGTCGAGACCGAGCCCTCATAGTCGCGGCGGGTGAAGCCGAGTTCGTTGGGAACCAGGCTGGGGTGATGCAGCCTGGGCTTGGCCAGATAGGTCATTCGGCGGCCTCCGGAACGGACGTGCGGACGGTGGTCGGGGTCGCCCCGCCCATCAGGCCGCCGATCTCCTTGACGATGAACCGGGCGGTGATCGGGGTGCCGTCATAGTGCAGCACCGGGGTCAGCTTGGCCGGGTCTACATCGCCCTCATTGACGATCAGGGTGCGGAGCTGGGCGTCGCGGTTCTGTTCGACCACGAACACCCGGTCATGGGCGGCGATGAAGTCATAGACCTCGTCGGAGAACGGGAAGGCCCGGACGCGCAGGGCGTCCACGTGCTGGCCCTGGGCCTCGAGGATCTCCAGCGCCTCATGCATGGCCGGGGTGGTGGAGCCGAAATAGATCACGCCGGTGCGCGTGGCCTTGCGGGCGTCCTTGCGGACCGGACCGGGAACCAGGGTGGCGGCGGTCTTGAACTTGCGCAGCAGCCTTTGCACGTTGTCGACATAGACGCTGCCCTCCTCGCTGTAGCGGGCATAGGGGTTGCGCGAGGTGCCGCGGGTGAAATAGGCGCCCTTGTTCGGGTGGACGCCCGGATAGGTCCGATAGGGAATCCCGTCGCCGTCGACCTCCAGATAGCGGCCGAATTCGCGGCCCGCCTCCAGTTCGTCATGGGTCATGACCTTGCCGCGGTCGAGCTGGCGACTGTCGTCCCACTTGAAGGGCTCGGTCAGCCATTCGTTCATGCCGATATCGAGGTCGAGCATGACGAAGATGGTGGTCTGCAGCCGGTCGGCGAGGTCGAAGGCCAGGGCCCCGAACTCGAAGCACTCGCCCGGATCCTGCGGCAGCAGCATCGGGTGCTTGGTGTCGCCGTGACTGGCATAGGCGCAGCCCAGCAAGTCGGCCTGCTGCGTGCGGGTCGGCATGCCGGTGGAGGGCCCGCCACGCTGCACGTCGAAGATCACCGCCGGGATTTCGGCGAAATAGCTGAGGCCGATGAACTCGGTCATCAGCGAGACGCCGGGGCCGGAGGTGGCGGTGAAGGCCCGCGCGCCGTTCCAGCCGGCGCCCACCACCATGCCGATCGAGGCGATTTCATCCTCGGCCTGGACGATGGCGTAGCGCGCCTTGCCGGTCTCCGGATCGGTCCGATAGTCCTGGCAGAAGTCGGTGAAGGCCTCGGCCAGCGAGGTGGAGGGCGTGATCGGATACCAGGCGCAGACCGTGGCCCCGCCATAGACCGCGCCCAGACCGGCCGCCATGTTGCCTTCCACATAGATCCGGTCGCCGACCGCGTCGGCGCGGCGGACCTGCAGACCCAGCGGCTTGAAGGTCTCGGCCACATAGTCGCGGCCCATGTGCAGGGCCTCGACATTGGCCTTGATCAACCGGTCCTTGCCGGCGAACTGCTCGGCCAGCAGCTGCTCGATCACCGCGATCTCGATGCCCAGCAGGGCGGCGAGCGCGCCGACATAGATGATGTTCTTGAACAGCTGGCGCTCACGCGGAACCGAGTAGCGCGCATTGCACAGGGCGGTCAGGGGCACGCCCACCACCGTGATGTCGGGCCGGAACTTCGAGGCCGGCATCGGCTTGGTGGAGTCGTAGAACAGATATCCGCCGGGCTCGATCTCGGCGAGGTCCTTGTCCCAGGTCTGGGGGTTCATGGCGACCATCAGGTCGACCCCGCCCCGGCGGCCCAGATGGCCGGCGCCGGTGATCCGCACCTCGTACCAGGTCGGCAGGCCCTGGATATTGGACGGGAAGATGTTGCGCGCCGCCACCGGCACGCCCATCCGCAGCACCGACTTGGCGAACATCGAATTGGCGCTGGCCGAACCCGAGCCGTTGACGTTGGCGAACTTGACGACGAAATCGTTGGTGAGGGTCAGCGGGCCTGACATGCGCCGCCTCCCACATCACTCGCGTGGCTCATTTCCAATGTGAATCTCTGCATGTCCCAGGCGCCCGTCGGGCACCGCTCCGCGCACAGCCCGCAATGCAGGCAGACGTCCTCGTCCTTGACCATCACCCGTCCGGTCTTCAGCTCGGCCGAGACCATCAGGTCCTGGTCGAGATTGAGCGCCGGGGCCTTGAGGCGACCGCGCAGGTCCTCCTCCTCGCCATTGTCGGTGAAGGTGATGCAATCCACCGGGCAGATGTCGACGCAGGCGTCGCACTCGATGCACAGCGGCTCGGCGAACACCGTCTGAACGTCGCAGTTCAGGCAGCGCTGAGCCTCGGCTAGGCCCTGCTTGAGATCGAAGCCCAGCTCGACCTCGATCTTCACGTTCTTCAGCGCCTCGACCTTGTCGCGCAGCGGCACCCGGAAGCGCTGATCATTGGAGATGTCGTTGTCGTAGGACCATTCGTGGATGCCCATCTTCTGGCTGACCAGATTGGTCATCGGCGGGGGGCGATCGGCGAGATCGCCGCCCTGGCAGAAGCGGTCGATGGAGACCGCGGCCTCATGGCCCTGGGCCACCGCCCAGATGATGTTCTTGGGCCCGAAGGCCGCGTCGCCGCCGAAGAACACCCCGGCCCGCGTCGACTGGAAGGTGACCGCGTCGACCTTGGGCATGCCCCATTCGTCGAAATCGAGGCCCAGGTCGCGCTCGATCCAGGGGAAGGCGTTCTCCTGGCCGACCGCCACCAGCACGTCATCGCATTCGAAATGCTGGTCGGGGGCGCCGGTCGGCATGAGCTTGCGACGGCCCTTGTCGTCAAAGGTCGCCGCCACTTCCTCGAACAGCACGCCGGTCAGCTTGCCGTCCTTGTGGGTGAATTCTTTCGGGACCAGGAAGTTGAGGATCGGAATGTCCTCGTGGATCGCGTCTTCCTTCTCCCAGGGGCTGGCCTTCATCTCGTCGAAGCCGGAGCGGACGATGACCTTGACGTCCTCGCCGCCCAGCCGACGCGAGGTGCGGCAGCAGTCCATGGCGGTGTTGCCGCCGCCCAGCACGATCACCCGGCGGCCGATCTTCTCGATATGGCCGAAGGAGACGGAGGAGAGCCAGTCGATGCCGATATGGATATTGGCGGCGGCCTCCTGGCGGCCGGGCAGGTCCAGGTCGCGGCCGCGCGGCGCGCCCGTGCCGACAAACACCGCGTCATAGCCCTCGCCCAGCAGCGCGCCGAGACTGTCGATCCTTTGGCCGAAGCGCATGTCGAGGCCGAGATCGGCGATATAGCCGACCTCCTCGTCGATCACCTCTTCCGGCAGGCGGAAGCGCGGGATCTGGCTGCGGATCATGCCGCCGCCCTTGGCCTCGGCGTCATAGACGACGACGTGATAGCCGAGCGGGGCCAGGTCGCGGGCTACGGTCAGGGCGGCGGGGCCGGCGCCCACCAGGGCCACCCGCTTGCCATTGGGCGCGGCGATGGCGGGCATGAAGCTCGACACGTCGGCCTTGTTGTCGGCGGCCACCCGCTTCAGGCGGCAGATGGCGACAGGTTCGTCCTCCACCCGGCCGCGCCGGCAGGCGGGCTCGCACGGCCGGTCGCAGGTCCGCCCGAGAATCCCCGGGAAGACGTTCGACTTCCAATTGACCATGTAGGCGTCGGTGTATCGCCCATCGGCGATCAGACGGATGTATTCGGGGACGGGCGTGTGGGCCGGACAGGCCCACTGGCAATCTACGACCTTGTGAAAATAGTCAGGCCCGTCGGTACTGGTGCGCTGCAAAACCCTATTCCTCCCGGGACGCTCTACTCCCGGGACGACAAAAGCCCGCTCGCGGACGCGAAAACGTCCGTCGAATGTGCGGCCCGCGCCCCGGCGCGGCGATAAACCCCATCTAAGTCCCGAATTTCGCCCGCGCCAACCCGCTTTCTGACGCTTGTTTGAATGACCCAGGGGAAATTTTCAGCCGTCACATTATGGTCAACAATGCGTGAAGACCGCCCTGCGACAGATGAATCCGCTTTGGAAAAACCCTTCTGAGCGTCAGGCTTTTAGGACTCGCCGATGAGTGAGCCTCCAGCCCCGGGAGCCGCGTCATGTCCAATCCCTTCGAGCTCGCCCCCCCTCAGGTGGCGGATATTGAACTGCACGACGCCGTCGCATCGCCCTTCGATGGATCGGGTGAAGACGACGCCGAAGCCACCCTCCACGCCGAGATCAACGGTCGGCGCGCTGCGGCTGAGAACCCCACAGCGCTGCGGCTGGCCCGCGCGCTCTAGGATTCCGCTCATCCCTGACTGGGGTGCGCGGAAATAGGACATCCGACGGCGTGACTCGGCAGCGCCCCTCGCGCCATCCGCCGACCGGCGCCATGATCGCCCCATGGCCTTCCACCAGACCGCCGGCGCCCAGCGCTACGCCTTCGCCGACCTGCGCGAGCTGATGGCCAAGGCGACGCCGCTCCGATCCGGCGACGCCCTGGCCGGGATCGCGGCGACCACTGCCCAGGAGAACATCGCCGCCAAGCTGGTCCTGGCGGACCTGCCGCTCAAGGCCCTGCTGGCCGAGCCGCTGGTGCCCTATGAGATCGACGAGGTCACCCGGCTGATCTGCGACAGCCATGACGCCCAGGCCTTCGCCCCCATCGCCGCGATGACCGTCGGCGAATTCCGCGAATTCCTGCTGGCCGAGACCACGACCGGCGAGACCCTGCAGCGCCTGTCGCCGGGGATCACGCCAGAGATGGCCGCCGCCGTCTCCAAGATCATGCGCAACCAGGACCTGATCGCTGTGGCCCGGAAGATCCGGGTGGTGACCCGGTTTCGAAACACGCTCGGCCTGCCAGGGACCCTGTCGGTGCGGCTGCAGCCCAACCATCCGACCGACGATCCCGCCGGGATCACCGCCTCGATCCTCGACGGGCTGATGTATGGCTGCGGCGACGC
This sequence comes from Phenylobacterium aquaticum, assembly GCF_947378715.1. Taxonomy (GTDB): domain Bacteria; phylum Pseudomonadota; class Alphaproteobacteria; order Caulobacterales; family Caulobacteraceae; genus Phenylobacterium; species Phenylobacterium aquaticum_A. The sequence goes on along the minus strand of NZ_CANCLE010000074.1, from coordinate 11,277 downwards.
GGTGATCGGCATCAATCCGGCCTCTGACAGCCTGGCCGCGATCAGCGACCTGCTGCGCCTGACCGACGGGATCATCCGCCGCTTCGACATCCCGACCCAGTCCTGCGTGCTGGGCCATGTGACCAGCTCCATTGAGCTGATCGAGCGCGGCGCGCCCCTGGACCTGGTCTTCCAGTCGATCGCCGGGACCCAGGCCGCCAACGCCAGCTTCGGTGTCACCCTGGCCCTGCTGAAGGAGGGCCGCGAGGCGGCCCTGTCGCTGAAGCGCGGCACGGTCGGCGACAATGTCATGTACTTCGAGACCGGCCAGGGCGCGGCCTTGTCGGCAGGCGCCCATCACGGGGTCGATCAGCAGACCCTGGAGGCCCGCGCCTATGCCGTGGCCCGCGCCTTCGACCCCCTGCTGGTCAACACGGTCGTGGGCTTCATCGGGCCGGAATACCTCTATGACGGCAAGGAGATCATTCGCGCCGGCCTGGAGGACCACTTCTGCGGCAAGCTGCTCGGCGCGCCCATGGGCTGCGACGTCTGCTACACCAACCACGCCGAGGCCGATCAGGACGACATGGACAGCCTGCTGACCCTGCTGGCGGCGGCGGGGATCAATTTCATCATGGGCGTGCCGGGCGCCGACGACATCATGCTGAACTACCAGTCCACCTCCTTCCACGACGCCCTCTATGTGCGCGAGGTGTTCGGCCTGAAGCGCGCGCCGGAGTTCGAGGCCTGGCTGGAGGGTCTGCGGATCACCGGCCCCGACGGCCGGCTGGCCCCACGCAACGCCGCCCACCCGCTGCTGGCGGCGGTCTGATGGCGCAGCCCCCTGACCGCGCGCCGCCCCGGGACCCCTGGACTCACCTCGCGGCCCTGACCCCGGCCCGCATCGCGCTCGGCCGCGCCGGACCGGGCCTGCCGACCCGCGAGGTGTTGGGCTTCGCGCTCAGCCACGCCCAGGCCCGCGACGCCGTCCACACCCCCTTCGCCGCCGCGCCGATCGCCCGGGCGCTGGCCGACCTGGGCCTGGCGACGCTGTCGGTGGAGAGCGCCGCGCCAGACCGGGCGACCTATCTGCGCCGGCCCGATCTCGGGCGGCGGCTGTCGGACCGCGCCCGCGTCGAGCTGGAAGCCCGGACCTTCCCACCCTGCGACCTGGCGATCGTCGTCGCCGACGGCCTGTCCAGCGCCGCCGTCCACGCCCACGCCGCCCCGCTGATCGCGGCCCTGCTGAACCGGCTCGAGGGAGTGTCGATCGGCCCGGTGGCGCTGGCCAGCCAGGGGCGCGTGGCCCTGGGCGATGAGATCGGTCAGGCCCTGGGCGCCCGCCTGGTCGCGGTGCTGATCGGCGAGCGGCCTGGCCTCTCCGCCCCCGACAGTCTGGGGGTCTATCTGACCTTCGCGCCCCGGATCGGCCTGACCGACGCGGCGCGCAACTGCATCTCCAATATCCGCGCCGCGGGCCTCAGCTATGACGAGGCGACCTTCAAGCTCGCCTGGCTGATCGGCGAGGCCCGGCGGCTTGGCCTGACCGGCGTGGCCCTGAAGGATGAGAGCGACCTGGCCCAGCTCCCCTCGGTTGGCGGCGCGATCCTGCCCCAGGGTTGAGCGCCGGCCCACCGCGGCGCCCGCGAACGCGCCGGCCAGCCGGTCCCCCGCCGATCACGCAACTGTCGGTTTGCCCTGCGCGGCGTCCCATCACATCGTTCGCCGATCAGGTTCTTAACGCGGGGGCGGCAGTGAGCGAGATCAAGGAAGCGGGCGTCAGCTACGAAACCGTAGGCGCCGAATATTTCGAGAAGCGCGGGCTGAAGCGCTATGCCGGGGTCTTCTCCCTGTGGGCGCTGGGCGTCGGGGCGGTGATCTCCGGCCAGTTCTCCGGCTGGAACCTGGGCATGGGGACCGGCGGCTGGGGCGGCATGTTCGTCGCCACCATGATCATCACGGTCATGTATCTGGGCCTGACTTTCTCCATAGCGGAGATGGCGGCGGCCCAACCCCACACCGGCGGCGCCTATTCCTTCGCCCGGGCGGCCATGGGCCCCTGGGGCGGCTTCATCACCGGCCTGTGCGAGAACGTCGAATATGTGCTGACCGCCGCCGTGGTCTGCTTCTTCATCGGGACCTATCTCAGCGCCATCTTCGGCACGCCCCCGGAATTCCAGCCGGTCTATTGGGTCGGGGCCTATCTGGTCTTCGTGGGCGTCAATGTCGCCGGCGTCGCCCTGTCCTTCCAGGTGACGGTTGGCGTGACCCTGCTGGCCCTGGCCAGTCTGGTGGTGTTCTGGCTGAGCGCCCTGCCCCATGCCGACTTCTTCAAATACGCCATGAATGTCGGGCCCGGCGGAACCGAGCTGCCCAATGGCCACGGCCCCTTCCTGCCGGCCGGCATGGGCGGGGCCCTGGCCCAGCTGCCCTTCGCGGTCTGGTTGTTCCTGGCGATCGAGCAGCTGCCTCTGGCGGCCGAGGAATCCCATACGCCGCAGCGCGACCTGCCCAAGGGCATTCTCGCGGGTATCTTCACCCTGATCATCTCGGCGCTGCTGGTGCTGTGGCTGAACGCGGCGATCTCGCCCGGGACCTTTCAGCTCGCCAAGTCGGGCCAGCCGATCCTCGACGGCTTCGCCGTGCTCTATGGCGGCGGCCTGGCCAAGGTGCTGTCGGCCGTGGCGGTGGCGGGCCTGGTGGCCAGCTTCCACGCGGTGATCTTCGCCTATGGCCGCCAGGTCTATTCCCTGTCCCGCGCCGGCTATTTCCCCCGCGCGCTATCCGTCACCCACGGCGCGCGCAAGACCCCCGACATCGCCCTCATCACCGGCAGCCTGATCGGCCTGCTGGTCATGCTGGCGGTCTGGTTCATCCTGGGGGCCGAGAAGGGTGCGGCGACCATTGGCGGGACCCTGCTGAACATGGCGGTGTTCGGGGCCATGTTCTCCTATGTCATGCAGGGGTTGAGCTTCATCCTGCTGCGCCGCAAGCTGCCCGACCTTGAGCGGCCCTATCGCAGCCCGCTGGGCGTGGCCGGCGCGGCGACGACCGTGGTGATCGCCGTCATCACCATCCTCTATCAGCTGAAGGATCCGATCTATCGCTCCGGCGTGCTGGGGGTGGCGATCTGGTTCGCCGTGGGCGCGCTCTATTTCGCCCTGGTGGGCCGTCACCGTCTGGTGCTGTCGCCTGAGGAGGAGTTCGCGATGGGTAAGGGGCACGGCGACCACAGGGCGCACTAGGCGACCTGGCGGTGCAACGGCTGTCAAAGCCTGGCGGCTTGTCTATCATGGCGAGCTCATGATCACTGGGCCGCCGAGGAGCCTATGGCCGCCACTGAGCCGCGCCCGATCGACCTACCCGTCCTGACCGCCAGGCTCGCCGCCCTGGCGAAGCGCGATATGCACGCCGAGATGCTGTCGGACCCCCAGGGTCGGTTGGCCTGGGTCAATGAGGGCTTCACCCGGCTTACCGGCTACACCGCCGAGGAGGCCCTTGGCCATCGCCCCGGCGACCTGCTGCTGGGCCCGGATGCCGACCTCCGGGCGGTCGAGTTGATGCGCGCCCGCCTGGCCACGCGCCAACCGTTCCGCGCCGAGATCGAGAACCGCCATAAGTCTGGACGGCGCTACTGGGTCGACTTTCATGTCCGCCCCCTGATCAATGATCGCGGCGAGCTGGAAGGCTTCAGCGGCCTGATGATCGAATCGATTCCCACCCACCAGCTGCAGGATCAGCTCAAGGCCGCCGCTGTTTCGTTGTCTTCCGCCGCCCAGTTGGCCCGCCTCGGCGGCTGGGAGGCGGACCTCCGCCACGACCTCGTCCGCTGGAGTCCCGAGCTCAAGGCGCTGTTGGGCCGCCCCAATCTGATCGAGGACCCGGCCGCCACGCTTGAGATGTATCCGGAAGAGGTTCGCGGCTGGGTCCGCGAGCTGCTCACCGACGCGGTGGTCCATGGCGCCCGGATCGACTTCGAGGCGCCCGCCGTGACCGGCGCGGGCGAGACCATCTGGCTGCGGGTGATCGGCCAACCCGAGATGGTCGACGGCCGCTGCGTGGCCGTTCGCGGCGCGAGCCAGGACATCACCGCTCAGCGCCAGGCCCTGGCCGAACTGCGCGATTCGGAACGCTTCGGCCGCGGCGTCATCGACGGCATTGGCGCGCTGCTGACCGTCATCGACGCCGACGGTACGATCGTCGAGGCCAACAAGGCGTTCCGGGCCATGGCCGCCGAGCTGGCCAAGGTCGAGACCTATCCCATGGGCCGCAACCTGTTCTTGGTGCTGGCCAATCTGCCGGGCCGCCATGGCGCCGCCCTCACCCGGGGCATCCGCGCGGTGCTGGCCGGCGAGCGGTCGACCTATAGCCGCGCCTATTCCAGCCGGGCCGGCAAGTGGTTCCGCCTGACCGCCTCGCGCTTCGACGGCGACGGGCCGGTCCGCTGCGTGGTGATCACCCAGTCGATCGAGGACCTGAAGCGCCAGGAACGGCGGCTGATGGAGATGAACCAGCGGCTGAAGCGGGCCCGCGACGAAGCCCACTCCGCCAGCCAGGCCAAGTCCGCCTTCCTGGCCACCATGAGCCACGAGATCCGCACCCCGCTGAACGGGGTGCTGGGCATGGCCCAGGCCATGGCGCGCGACGAACTGTCCAATGTCCAGCGCGAGCGGCTGGGCGTGATCCGCCAGGCCGGCGAGACCCTGCTGGTGCTGCTGAACGACCTGCTGGACCTGTCGCGGATCGAGGCCGGCAAGCTCGACCTGGAAGACGGGATCCTGGACCTGCGCCAAATGCTGACCGGGGTGCAGGCCACCTTCACCACCCTGGCCGCCGACAAGGACGTCTCGCTGGCGGTCATCATCGCGCCGGAGGCCGAGGGACGCTGGCGCGGCGACCCGACCCGGGTGCGCCAGATCCTTTACAACCTGGTCTCCAACGCCGTGAAGTTCACCGCGCGCGGGGCGGTCGACGTGCGGGTCTCGGCGGATCAGGCCGGCCTGACCTTCGAGGTGGCGGACACTGGCCCCGGCATCGCGGCTGCGCGCATTGGTCAGCTGTTCGAGACCTTCGTGCAGGAGGATGCTTCCACCACCCGCCGCTATGGCGGCTCGGGTCTGGGACTGGCGATCTGCCGTCAGCTGACGGATATGATGGGGGGCGAGATCACGGCGCGCAGTGAACTGGATGTGGGGTCGACCTTCACGGTGACCCTGCCGCTTGAACGCTTCGCGGGAGAGGCCCCGCCAGCGCCCGTTGAAGCTCGCCTGGAGGCGCCCGGAACACCGATGGACCTGAAGATCCTCGCCGCAGAGGACAACCCCATGAACCAGATGGTGCTCAAGACCCTGCTGGCGCAGCTGGGGCTCGAGGTCCACTGCGTCAGTGACGGTCGCCAGGCCGTCGAGGCCTGGGACCAGGGTCAGTGGGACGCCATCCTCATGGACGTCCAGATGCCGGTGATGGACGGCCCTGACGCCACCCGCGAGATCCGTCGGCGGGAGGCTGAGAGCGGCCGGGCCCGCACGCCGATCATCGCGCTCACAGCCAACGCCATGGCCCACCACCACACGGAATACCTCGGCGCCGGCATGGATGTGCTGGTGCCCAAGCCGCTGGAGCTCGAGCGGCTGCTGCTGGCCATCCAGGAGGTGCTCGACGAGGCCGATGGCGGCCAGATCGACATCATGTGACCGTCGGGGCCTGACGCTCAGGCGTCTGCCCCTCCGGGCCTGAGCATCTGGTCGGGGGCGTGCGCCCTCGCCGCCGGCCCACAGCGGAGAGGGCGCCGCGGCCTCAAGGCTTCTTGACGGCCTGGACCTCGATCTCGGCCAGCATGCCCGGCGCCACCAGAGCGGCGACCTGGACGGTGACCCGGGCCGGCTTGTTGGGCTGGGTCGCGGTGCCGAAGAACTGGGTATAGCCCTCCATCATGCCTGCGAAATCCATCTTGCCGCCCTTGGCCGGGTCGCCGGCCAGATAGACACGCATCATCACCACGTCGCCCATGGTCAGGCCCTGGGCCGTCAGGACGTCCTGGATCTTCTTCATGATGCCGAGCGTCTGGGTCTTGGTGTCGCCAAACTCCGGCGGCGTGCCAGCCGGCGCTCCGGCGTTCAGGGCCGGCGGGGTCTGGCCGGAGACATAGACGGTCGTATAGCCCGGCGGCACCACCGTGGCCGAGGCGATGGCCGCGGTCGGCGCGCCGATGTGCGCCACCTGGGCGGCGGCGGGCGCGGCGGCGCCCAGCAGGGGCAAGAGGGCGGCCAGCATCAGTTTGCGCATCGGGTTCTCCCATCTGTGGACCGCGCGCCGGGGGGCGACGGTCGGTTCGCTTCGATCAGTCCATAGACGCTGAAGAGGACGAAGCTGTCATCCGCCTGAGACATCTCCGGCGCCGCCCAAGGAGGCGGTCCTGGCCTTCGCGCCAAGCGCCCAGGACGCCGTCGCCGCGAAAGCATCGCCGCGCCCGGTTCGGCGCCTGCGAATTAGACCGCCCCGACGGCGGGCGCCGACGCCCTAGGCAGCCTCGCCTGGGCGAACAGGCCAGGGCGACATCAGATTGGGCAATATTTGAGCGATGAGTGCCCAAATATTCCTCAAATATTCGAGTCGCACCAAGAGCTATCGTCTTCCGAGAATCTAAATTTTGATGAACTCATAGCGACACTCGTGTCTAGGTCGCCCAATTCTTGAGCATTAGGCGCTTATTTCAGCCACGAAATAGCCGCGCTTGGAACCTCCTGCCGCCTCTGATTGACACCCCCAGGGATCCATGACGACGTTTTATTAGTAGCCAAACGTCGATTCAAAAATCGCGTAGGGCTCATAACACCTGTTCGCGTCACAAATATAAACGACCGAGGAAACACACAGGGCGGGCTCACACTATCGTTGTGAGAATGCGTCTTTATGAGAGTTTTGAATTGTACAACGCCACCACGTCGCTTGCACAAGAGTGCTTCGAATTGGGCTTTGTTCGATATCTGCAACGATAATACTCGGGTTTCACCTGAAGATCTCGCGATGAACGGCGGATACCACTCCGACGAGGCGGCGATCGCCGGTTCAATTTCGGTTCCTGACACCATCAGAAACTGAGGAAGCGCGGCTCCCTTTTGGGCCGCCAATGATGAGGGGCAATAAAACATGACAAAAAAACAACGTATTGGATGGTTCGCGGGTGTCTCCCTGGCCAGCCTCGCGGCCGCCGTGGCGACCAGCGCTTCAGCCGCCGCCGGACCGACCGATGTCGAAGAAGTCATCGTCACCGGTAGCCGCGTCACCGGCATGAAGGCCGCCGACTCCGCCGCGCCGATCCAGGTGCTTGGCGCGGTGGCGATGAAGCAGGTCGCCCAGCCCGACCTGATCCAGGCGATGGCGCAGAACCTGCCGTCGTTCAACGCCCAGGCCTTCGGTGGCGACGCCGCCAACCTGACGCTTTCCGCCGCCCTGCGCGGCCTGAGCCCCAACCACACCCTGGTTCTGGTCAACGGCAAGCGCCGTCACGCCACCGGCAACCTCGCCGTGCTTGGCGGCAGCCCCTATTCGGGCGCGGCCACGGCTGACCTGGGCCTGATCCCGGTCGGCGCCATCGACCACGTCGAAGTCCTGCAGGACGGCGCGGCCGCCCAGTACGGCTCCGACGCCGTCGCCGGCGTGGTGAACCTGATCCTGAAGAGCGCCTCCAGCGGCGGCGTGGCCACCGTGACCGGCGGCCAGTACTACAAGAATGGCGGCAAGTCGGGCGCCTGGTCGTTCAACAACGGCATGAAGCTGGGCGAGAACGGCTTCCTCAACTTCACCCTGGAAGAGCGCTACCACGAGTTCAGCCGCCAGGGCGGCGCGGACCGTCGCCTGTTCAACCGCGACGGCACCCTGAAGTCCACGGTCAGCACCGTGGACAAGGGCGTGCTCAATCAACCGGGCTCGCCGAACGTCAACAACATCAACGGCGACCCGCAGTACAATATCTATAACGGCTACTTCAACGCCGGCTACGATCTGGGCGGCGGCGTCGAGCTCTACAGCTCGGGCAGCTACAGCCACCGCAACGCCGACTCCTACGAGAACTACCGCGTCCCCACCAAGATCAAGGGCGTGACCTCGACCGGCGTCACCTATTACCCGCTGCCGACCGGCTTCAACCCGACCGAGACCCTGGCCGAAGACGATTTCGCCTTCACCGGCGGGATCAAGGGCTCGATGGACACCTTCACCTGGGACCTGTCGAGCACCTACGGTCAGGACGCCGACAAGATCTACACGAACAACTCGGCCAATGCTCAGCTGTTCCCGGTCCTGGCGGCCGTCTCGGCCACCCCGATCATTCCGCAGCGCGACTTCTATGACGGTCAGTTCAAGTCGACCGAATGGACCACCAATGCGGACTTCACCCAGACCTTCGAGCTCGGGATGGCGACGCCGTTGACCTTCGGGTTCGGCGCCGAATATCGCAAGAACACCTACAGCATCGAAGCGGGGGAGCCCTCGTCCTACTACGGCGCCGGGGCCCAGTCCTTCACCGGCTATGACCCCTCCAACGCCGGTGAGCACAGCCGCCACGACTATTCGGGTTATGTCGAGTTCGACGCCCATCCCATCAAGGACTTGGACGTTCAGCTGGCCGGCCGCTACTCGAAGTACAGCGACTTTGGCGAGTCGACGGTCGGCAAGCTGACCACGCGTTACGACTTCAACCCGATGATCGCCATCCGCGGCACGATCGCCACGGGCTTCCGCGCGCCGACCCTGGCGGAAGAGTACTATTCCGGCACCAACGTCTCGCCGTCCTCGGCGGCCGTGCAGCTGCCGGCTAACTCGCCGTCGGCCCTGATCGCCGGCTTCAAGCCGCTGAAGCCCGAGAAGTCGAAGAACTACAGCATCGGCTTCGTCGCTCACCCGATCGAGCGGATGCAGATCACCTTCGACGCCTATCAGATCGACATCGAAGACCGCATCCAGACCACCGGCTTCCTCTATGGCTCGATCGTCTCCGGCGGCGTGAACAACGTCATCTCGCAGGCGGTCCTCGACTCCATCTCGGCGCACGGGAACACCCTGGACGGCGGCATCTCCTACGCCGGCATCAATGTGTTCACCAACGCCGTCGACACCCGCACCAAGGGCGCCGAACTGACGGTCACCTATTCCACCGACTTCGGCGAATATGGCCACGTCGATTGGACCGGCGGCTTCAACTACAACGAAACCAAGGTCACCAAGCAGAACCCGCTGCCGGCCCAGGACTTCTCGGCCAAGCCGGCGATCATCACCCAGAACTCGCTGCTGTCCTCCAGCGCCCTCACCGGCCTGACCACGGCGACGCCGAAGTACAAGCTGGTCGCGGGTGGCTACTGGACCCTGGGCGATTGGAGCGTGAATCTCCGCGAGGCGATCTATGGCAAGTCCTCGACCCTGGTGAGCACGGCCAACATCTTCACCAACCTGGAGATCCCGTCGGCCGCGATCACCGACCTGACCGTCGCCTACAAGATCACCCCGGCCCTCAAGGTCGAAGGCGGCGCCAACAACCTGTTCGACAAGAGGCCGCCGAACGTCCCCTACCTGTCGTCGATTGGCCGCCCGGCCAACGGCAGCAACGTCTATGACGCGCCGATGACCTCGTCGCCGTACGGGATCAATGGCGGCTACTACTACGCCCGCGTGACCCTGACTTTCTAAGGCTGCACGGAGAGCTAAGGCTGGGGCGGGTCGGGGGAAACTCCGATCCGCCCTTTCCATTTGCGGCCCTATGCAGGCTGGACCGCCGACGGGTAAGAAGCGGGCTCAGCATCTGGCCCACCAGGATGACGACATGGCCTCCATGACCAAGGGCGCCCCGGCCTCGACCATCGAGCGCGCGGCCGCCCTGCTCGCCAGGGACCCGGCGCGGGCCGGACGCGAGGCGGAGGCCTTGCTCAAGGCCGATCCCAGGGACCCGCGCGCCGCCCTGATCCTGGCCTCCGCCCGACGGCGACTGGGAGATCCCCGCGCCGCCCTGGCGATCCTGGTCCCCCTGGCCCGGGCCTTTCCGAAGGCGGCCAACACCCAATACGAACTTGGGGTCGCCCTCGCGGACCTGGGCGACGCCGCCGCCGGCCTGGCGGCCCTGCGCCAGGCCGTCAGCCTCAACCGCGATCTCCCAGACGCCTGGCGCGCCCTGGGCGACCTGCTGTTCCGCGAGGGCCAGGCCGCGGCCGCCGAGGCCGCCTTCGCCGAGCATCGCCGCGCTGCGGTCCTGGACCCCGCGCTCAAGCCCGCCGCCGAGGCTCTGTTTCGCGGCGAGGTGACCGCCGCCGAACAGATGCTGCGCGGGCACCTGCTCGCCAACCTCACCGACGCCAGCGCGACCCGGATGCTGGCGGAGGTCTATGTCCGCCAGTCGCGGCACGGCGACGCCGAGGTGCTGTTCGCCCGCAGCCTGGAACTCGACCCCGACCACGACGGCGCCCGGTTCGGCTATGCCGACGCCCTGTTCAAGCAACAGAAGGCCACCCAGGCCCTGGCCCAGATCGAGGCCCTGGTCGCCGGCGCGCCGCGCGACCCGGCCTATCTGAACCTGCTGGCCGCCTGCCTGGCCCTGGTCGGCGACGACGACCGGGTGATCGCGATCTTCGAGGGACTGCTGGCCGACTATCCGAAGCAGCCGAGGCTCTGGCTGAACTACGGCCACACCCTGCGCGCCGTCGGTCGGCGCGACGACGCGGTGGCCGCCTACAAGCGCTGCCTGGCGCTCGCCCCCGACCTCGGCGACGCCTATTGGAGCCTGGCCAATCTCAAGGTCGCCTCGTTCACGGAGGCCGAGGAGGCGACCATGCGCGCCGCCCTGGCCAAGCCTGACCTGGCCATCGATGACCGCCTGCACCTGCACTATGCGCTGGGCAAGGCGCTGGAGGATCGCAAGGCCTTCGAGCCCTCGTTCCAGCACTATGTGGAGGGCGCGGCCCTGCGCCGGGCGACGACGCCCTACGACGCCGAGGCGACCACCGCCCATATGCGCCGCTCCAAGGCCCTGTTCAGCGCCGAGTTCCTCGCCGACCGCCAGGGGCAGGGCTCGACCGCCGACGCCCCGATCTTCATCCTCGGCCTGCCGCGCTCCGGCTCGACCCTGATCGAGCAGATCCTGGCCAGCCATTCGGCCGTCGAAGGCACCATGGAGCTGCCTGATATCGGCATCATCGCCCGAGGTCTCGGACCAACCTATCCGCAGGCCCTGGCCGAACTCGACGGGGCGGCGCTCCGCGCGCTGGGCGACGGCTACATCGCCTCGACCCGGCCGCATCGCAAGCTGGGGCG
>NZ_CANCLE010000073.1 GCF_947378715.1 Phenylobacterium aquaticum | reverse complement strand
GCCAGCAGGGTCCAGCCGGCGTCGCGCAGGGCGTCCAGCGCCCCGGTCCCGCTGGCCAGGGGTTCGGCCTCGACCTCGTCGAAAACCAGCTCCGCCAGTCGGCGGGTCTGGTCGATGCTGGTCATGGGCGAACGGGCCAGGCCCTTGGCGTCGCCACGAACCAGATGCAGCCCCCGGGCCTGGTCGGCGACCACGATCAGGTCGGCGGTGAGGCCGCCCTCGACGAACAGCGCCTTGCCGCTCAGCTTGCCGGCGGCGGCCGTCACGCCCGCGCCGTCGCGCGCACCGGCGATGGGTTCGGAGATGGCCGCCGCGCCCTGGACCTCGCCGGAGGCCATCCTCGGCAGCCACGCGGTCTGCTGGTCGGCGGATCCCGCCCGCATCAGGGCCAGCGGCGCCAGAGCGCAGGCCCCCAGGAACGGGACCGGCGCCACGGCCCGACCCATGGCCTCGGCGGCGAGGGCGGCGTCCAGCAGGGTCAGGCCGAGGCCGCCGAACTCTTCGGGAATCAGCACGCCTGGCAGGCCGAAATCGCGCAGGGCGGCCCAGATGTCCGTCCCCGAATCCGTCAGGTCGCCGGCATAGGCGCGGACCCGGTCGAGAGGGCTGGCGTCGGCCAGGGTGCGGCTGAGGCTGTCTTGCATCAGCTTCTGGTCGGAGGTGATCGAGAAATCCATGTCGCGGTCCTCAGGCCTTGGCCAGCTTGGGTTCGCGCGGCATGCCAAGGCCCCGCTCAGAGATGATGTTCTTCTGGATCTGGGCGGTGCCGCCGCCGATGATCAGCCCCAGGTCGAACATGTAGTTCCATTGCCACGAGCCCTTGGCCCGCAGGTGCGGCCCGTCCTCATAGAGCACGCCCAGTTCGCCGAGCGCGTCGATGGCGAGCGCCGCGATCTGGTGGTTCAGTTCGCAACCCTGCAGCTTGACCACCAGCCCCGCCATGCCGGGCGCCTCGCCCCGCAGCGCGCTGGTCACGGTGCGTAGGCCGTTGAATTTCATCGACAGCACGCGGGACTGCAGCGCCATCAGCCGGTCCAGGAACACCGGATCTTCGATCAGCCGGCGGCCATCGACCGTCTCGGTCTTCATCAGCTCGATCAGATTGCCCAGCCGCGCCTCGCTGGCGTTGGGATCGCCCAGCATGCCGCGCTCGTGCTTGAGGGTCGCATTGGCCACGAACCAGCCCCGGCCGCGCCCGCCGACCACGGCGCTCTTGGGCACGCGGACATCGGTGAAGAACACCTCGTTGAACTCGGCCGATCCGGTCATGGTCTTCAGCGGCCGGACCTCGATGCCCGGGGTCTTCATGGAGAACAGCAGATAGGAGATGCCGTCATGTTTGGGCGCGTCCGGCTCTGTGCGCACCAGGCAGAAGATCATGTCGGCCTGGGCCGCCGTCGAGGTCCAGATCTTCGAGCCCTGGATCAGGAAGTCGTCGCCGTCCTCGACCGCCTTGGTCTGCAAGGACGCCAGGTCCGAACCGGCGCCCGGCTCGGAATAGCCCTGGCACCAGACCACCTCGCCGCGGAGGGTCGGGCCGATCCATCGGCTCTTCTGCTCCTCGGTTCCCATCTCCAGCAGGGTCGGGACCAGCATGGAGATGCCCTGGTTGGCGAAGCCGCGCGGCGCACCCGCCCGGTTGAACTCCTCGGTGATGATCCGGGCCTTCAGGATGTCGGGCTCGGCGCCGTATCCGCCATAGGCCTTGGGGATGGTGCGGGCGGCGTAGCCGTGCGCGATCAGCAGCCGTTGCCAGGCCAACGCCGCCTCGCGTGGCCGCTCCGCCCCGACGCCCGGCGCATAGTCGGCCTGATGGTCGGCGAGGAAGCCGCGCACCTCTTCCCGAAAGGCCTCCATCTCGGGCGTGAGCTTCAGGTCCATGGCCGTTTTCTCCCTGGTCTTTGGCCCAAGGCGAGCATTCTGCGGCGACCGGCGCAAGACTGACCTCAGGGAAGCCCAGGCCGGAATTTCTGCGGGGTCGCGCGCCGCCCGTCGCGGCGTTCGGTCGCGGACCCCAACAAACCCATGCGGTAACCATCCCCGGCATCGGAATCGCCTTGAATCCAAGGGACTTGGCCCAGGGTCGCCCGCCGCGCGGTAACCATTTCTTCAAGGCCCGTGCGCCACCTTCGCCAATGCGCCGACCCGGCGACCTGAGTCTGAGTCCAGACCGGGCCGGAGGTCGGCGCAGACGCGTTCGGCGGGCGGGACATGCAGGTGGCGATCGGAGAGCTTCAGACCAGACCTGAACGTCAGGGTCCGCTGGCCTGGCTTCCGGCTGCCCTGATCTGTCTGGTCGCGCTCGCCATGGCCGCCATGGCTCAGGCCGGGGCCCGAGACGCCGCCACCGCCGCCGGGGTGTTTCCGCCCTGGTGGAGCCGCGCCGCAGTGCTCGACGCCGCCAGCCAGGCCGGCGGAATCGTCGCCGTCGGCGGGGCGCCCTTCGTGGTGATCATCCATTCCGCCTCCGGCCCTGCAGCACCGCGCCTGCGCGCCGCCGGCGCCCTCGTCGCCCTGGACGCCGGCCTTGCCCGGCTGTGCGGAGCCTGACCGCGCCGATGTTCGCCAATCTCGCCGATCAGCGTCGTTTCGGAGACCGGGTGCTCTTGAGCGCCCTGTGGGCGGCTGCGCCGGTGATCGGGCTGGCGACTGCCGCGGCCAAGGGGCCGTGGCTGATGACCGCGCTCGGCGCGGCCGGCCTGGCCGGCGCCGCCACCGCCCTGAACCGGATCAAGCCCGACGCGCCCGCCACCCGCATGTCGGTGGCCGTGGCCCTGATGGGATCCGTCTCCCTGCTGGTGGGCGGCATGGCCGGCCGGCCCTGGCAGGTCGACCTGCACATGGCCTATTTCGCGGCCCTGGCCAGCCTGATCCTCTATTGCGACTGGAGCGCGGTCGCCGCCGGGGCCCTGGCCGTCGGCGCACACCATCTGGTGCTGAGCTTCATCCTGCCGGCCGCAGTCTTCCCCGGCGGCGGGGATCTGCGCCGGGTCCTGATCCACGCCGTCGTGCTGGTGATCGAAGCCGCAGCCCTGATGTGGGGCTCGCGCAGCGTCGCCCAGATGTTCGACGCCACCGCCGCCAATCTGAACCAGAGCCGCGAGGCCCAGCGCGAAGCCGAGGCCGCCCGCGAAGCCGCAGAGGTCGCCCGTTTCGCCGAATCCCACGCCGCCGACGAACGCCAGTCGCTGCAGTTCTTCGTCGAGGAAGAACGGCTCAGCGTCGTCAATGGCCTGGCCGAGGCCTTGGGCCGTCTGGCCCAGGGCGACATGGGCTGCCAGATCGGCGCCGCGTTCCCGCCGGAATACGAGCAGCTGCGCGCCGACTTCAACGGCGCCATAGGCCGGCTGTCCGGCGCGCTCACCGACATCATCGCGGCCGCCTCGGCGATCCGCAGCGGCGCCGGCCAGATGACCGTGGCCGCCGACGACCTGGCGCGCCGCACCGAACGCCAGGCCGCCAGCCTGGAAGAGACCGCCGCCGCCCTCGACCAGATCACCTCCACGGTGCGCAAGACCGCCTCGGGCGCCGAGGCCTGTTCCGACGTGGTGCTGGCCGCGCGGGGCGACGCCCAGACCTCCGGCCAGGTCGTGGCCCAGGCGGTCAACGCCATGAGCGAGATCGAGACCTCGTCCAGCCAGATCGGTCAGATCATCGGGGTGATCGATGAGATCGCCTTCCAGACCAACCTGCTGGCCCTGAACGCCGGGGTCGAGGCCGCGCGCGCGGGCGAGGCCGGCAAGGGCTTCGCCGTGGTCGCGGCCGAGGTTCGGGCCTTGGCCCAGCGTTCGGCGGAAGCCGCCAAGGAAATCAAAGCCCTGGTTGGCGCCTCAAGCGCCCAGGTCGAAAGCGGCGTGCGACTGGTCGGTGAAACCGGGCGCGCCCTGCAACGCATCGTCGACCGGGTCGCCGAGATCGAAGCCCTGGTCGCCGAGATCGCCGCCTCCACCCAGGAACAGTCCGTGAGCCTGGGCCAGGTCAATCAGGCGATCAATCACATGGACCAGGTGACGCAACAGAACGCCGCCATGGTCGAGCAGTCCACCGCCGCCAGCCATGCCCTGGCCAAGGAAGCCGAAGGCCTGGCCGACGCCGTGGCCCGCTTCCGCGTCGAACAGCCCGCCGCGACGGTCGCCACGACCGTCGGGCACTCCCCCGTCATGGCCGCCTACGCCGAGAAGCGCGCGGTCGCCCGCGGCGCCGTGGCCGCCCTGCTGAAGCCCACCGCTCCCCCCGACGAGTGGGAGGAATTCTGAACCCCATGGCCCCTCCTCTCGCCGACACCGGACGACCTCTATGAGCAAGACCGATTTCATTGACGCCACCGCCCTGGACACTCGCATCCGCGCGGCCCTGGCTGGAGCCTGGCCGCGAGGCTTCGGCGTGAAGGCCGGCGGCCGCGACAAGGCCTGTGACGAGATCGCCGCCCTGGTCGCCCAGGCTGTGCGCGAGGGCCAGGACGCCGCCAACCGCCGCATCGCCGCCGCCGAGCACGACCGCGACACCGCCGAGACCAACCTGGCCAAGGTGGCCGACGATCAGCAGACGGCTGTCAGCGGCCTGTCCGAGGCCCTGAGCGCCCTGTCGCGCGGGGATCTGTCCCACCGCATCAATGGGGCCTTCAGCGCCGACTACGCGCGGCTCAAGACCGAATTCAACAGCGCCGTCAGTCACCTGGAACAGGTGATGAGCGGCGTCGCCTCCAACGCCCAGGGCATTCGGTCCGGCGCGGACGAAATCAGCCAGGCCGCCGACGACCTGGCGCGGCGCACCGAGAAGCAGGCCGCCAGCCTCGAACAGACCGCCGCCGCCCTGGATCAGATCACCGCCACCGTGCGCCGCGCCACCGAGGGCGCCGTCCAGGCGGAGGCCGCCGCTCAGGAGGCCCGCACCGACGCCCAGGGCAGCGACGAGACCGTCCGCCAGGCGGTCGCCGCCATGAGCGCCATCGAGGGCTCCTCCACCCAGATCGGCCAGATCATCGGCGTCATCGACGAGATCGCCTTCCAGACCAACCTCTTGGCCCTGAACGCCGGGGTCGAAGCGGCCCGGGCCGGGGACGCCGGCAAGGGCTTCGCCGTCGTCGCCTCCGAGGTCCGGGCGCTCGCCCAGCGCTCCGCCCAGGCCGCCAAGGAGATCAAGGAGCTGATCTCCACCTCCAGCCGCCAGGTCGGCGACGGCGCCCAGCTGGTGGGGCGCACGGGCGAGGCCCTGGAGCGCATGGTCAGCCGTGTGAATCAGATTTCGGTCCTGATCACCGAGATCGCGGCCTCGTCCCGCGAGCAGTCGCTCGGTCTGGGACAGGTCAACGCCGCCATTAACGATATGGACAAAGTGACGCAGCAGAACGCGGCCATGGTCGAGCAATCGACCGCCGCCAGTCATGCCCTGCTGCGTGAGGCCGAGGCGCTGGGCGACAGCATGCGCGCCTTCCGCACCTCTCAGGCCCCCTCCAGTGACCGTCGCCCGGCGCCGCGCGCCCAGGCCCCGGTCGCCGCCCTCAAGACCGCCGGCCATCGTGGATCGGCCGCAGTCCGCCAACCCGCGCCTCGTCAAGGTGCTGATGAATGGGAAGAATTTTGATGTCGAACGATCCGGCAGCCGCCCTGGCGGCAGGTCCAACGACCGTGAGCCTCGCCCCGATCCTGGATCTTCAGGCGGCCGAGCCTCTGCGCGCCGAGCTGATGTCCCTGCGGGGACGGCGCCTCGATGTAGACGCCTCACAGGTCACTCGCCTGGGCGGTCTGTGTCTTCAGGTGCTGATGTCGGCGCGGAAAATATGGGCTGAAGACGGTGTGGTCTTAACACTGAATCAACCGTCTTTGGCGTTTTCAGAACAACTGGCGGCGTTCGGGAATCCCGAGCTTCATTGCGAGCCCGAAGGGGGACTTTCGTGAGCAAGACTGTACTGACCATCGACGATAGCCGCACAATGCGGGAAATGCTGAACCACGCACTGGTGGAGGCGGGCTACCGCGTCCTGCAGGCCGTGGACGGTGTGGAGGGCCTCGAGGTCCTGGAAGCCAACGGCGACGTGATCGATGTGGTGATCACCGACATCAACATGCCCCGCCTCGACGGCTTCGGCGTGATCGAAGGCGTCCGGGCGAGCCCGGCCCACCGCGCCACCCCGATCCTCGTCCTGACCACCGAAAGCGACGCGGCCAAGAAGGAGCGCGCCCGGTCCGCCGGCGCCACCGGTTGGATCGTGAAGCCGTTCAACCCGGTCAAGCTGGTCGACGCTGTTCGTCGGGTCGCCGCCTAAATCTTCTAATACGTTTCGGAGAGCGCTCCTTTGGATCCGTTCGAGAGCATCAAGCAGACGTTCTTTCAGGAATGCGACGAGCTCCTGACGGACGCCGAACAGGGGTTGCTGGCCATGGAGTCCGGCGACGCCGACTCCGAGACCATCAACGCGGTGTTTCGGGCGGTTCACTCGGTCAAGGGCGGCGCTGGCGCCTTTGGTCTTGAGGACCTGATCCGCTTCGCTCACGTCTTCGAAACGGTGATGGACGAAGTGCGGTCGGGGCAGATGGCCCTGACCGACGAGGTCGCCAAGACCCTGCTGCGGGCCTTCGACGTCCTCGCCGACCACGTCAACGCCGCCCGCGACGGCGGTAAGGTTGATGAGACCCGCTCCACCGGCATGCTCGATGAACTCAAGGCCCTGATCGGCCAGGAGGGCGAAGACGAGGATCTTGGCGGCGACGAGGACTTTGGTTTCGTGCCCCAGGCCTTCGCCATGGACCTCGACGACGACAGCGCTCCGCCCGCGGTGGAGCTGGAGCTTGATGCCCCGGAACCGGTCCTGGACGCCCCGGCGCCCGAGGTCGCCGGCCCGAACGTCTGGCGCATCGAGTTCGCGCCGAAATCGGAAATGTACGGCAAGGCCAACGAGGCCGGCCTGGTGCTCCGCGAACTGGCCCGACTGGGAGAGACCGAGGTCGTCTATGACGACTCGCACCTGCCGCCCCTTGACCAGCTTTCGGCGGAAACCGCTTACCTCACCTGGACCATCCGACTGACCTCGGACTGCGACTATGAGGCGGTCCACGAGGTCTTCGAATTCGTCGAGGACGACTGCGACCTCACCATCGTCAACGAGAATCCCAACGGCGCCGGCGCGCCGGTGGCCGAGCTGAGCGACGATGATCGCGCCGCCGCCTCGGCCTCCGCGCCCCTCGATCTGGACGCCCTGCTGGCCCGCGTGGCCGGCGGCGACGCTCCGGCCCCGGAGGCTGCGCCCGAGCCTGTGCTCGAGGCCGCGCCCGAACCTGAACCGGAGGCCGAACCGGTCGAGATCGAGGCCGAGGCCACCGCGCCCGGCGGCGATGTCGCCTCGCTGATCGCCCTGGCCCAGAGCGTCGAGACCCCGGCCGCACCCAAGGCCAAGGCCGCCGCCGCGACACCGCCGCCGGCCGCCGCGGCTGCAGCCGCGGCTCCTGCTGGCCTGCCCGCCCCCGCGACCATCCGCGTCGACCTGGACCGGGTCGACCGCCTGATCAACGCCGTCGGCGAACTGGTCATCCAGCAGGCCATGCTGTCCCAGCGCGTGCTGGAAAGCGGCCTGGCCCGCTCCTCCAATGTCGCCCTGGGCCTGGAAGACCTGGAGCTGCTGACCCGGGAGATCCAGGACAGCGTCATGGCCATCCGCGCCCAGCCGGTGAAGAGCGTGTTCCAGCGCATGCCGCGTCTGGCCCGCGAAGTCGCCGACATGACCGGCAAGCGGGTCAAGCTGATCATGGAAGGCGAAGGCACCGAGGTCGACAAGACCGTCATCGAGCGCCTGACCGACCCGATCACCCACATGCTGCGCAACGCCATCGACCACGGGCTGGAAGATCCGGAAGGCCGCGTGGCCGCCGGCAAGCCCGCCGAGGGCGTGGTGCGCCTGCGCGCCCTGCATCGTGGCGGCCGCATCGTCATCGAGCTGCAGGACGACGGGCGCGGCATCAACCGCCCCCGCGTGCGCGGCATAGCGGTCGAGAAGGGCCTGATCACCGAAGACGCGGTGCTGTCCGATGAGGAGATCGACAACTTGATCTTCCTGCCCGGCTTCTCCACCGCCGCGGTGATCTCCGACATCTCCGGGCGTGGCGTCGGCATGGACGTGGTCCGCCGCTCCATCCAGGGCCTCGGCGGCCGCATCTCGATCTCCTCGGAGCCCGGCAAAGGCTCGAAGTTCACCATGTCCCTGCCCCTGACCCTGGCGGTGCTGGACGGCATGGTGGTCACCGGCGCCGACCAGACCCTGGTCGCCCCGCTATCGGCGATCATCGAGAGCCTGACCCCCCGGGTCGAGGACGTGCACTATATCGGCGGCAAGGACGCGGTGATCCGCATCCGTGACACCTTCGTGCCGCTGATCGACGTCGGCGTGGCGCTCGGCTTCCGCGACACCCCGATCCCGCCAGCTTCCGGCGTCGCCGTGCTCGTCGAGAGCGAAGGCGGCGGCAAGGCGGCCCTGCTGGTCGAGGCCATCCAGGGCCAGCGCCAGGTGGTCATCAAGAGCCTGGAAGCCAACTACCAGCAGATCGACGGCGTGGCCGCCGCCACCATCCTCGGCGATGGCCGGGTGGCCCTGATCCTCGACGTCGACGCGCTGGTGACCTCCACCCGCCGCAAGCCGGCGGCCCGCAATGAAAAGCGTCTGGCCAGCTGACCCATGACCGAGATCGTTAGTCCGACCCATGGCGCCCGACACGAACTGATCGCCTTCCGCGTGGGCGACCAGGAATTCTGTGTCGACATCATGCAGGTCCGCGAGATCCGCGGCTGGACCCAGGCGACGCCGCTTCCACGCGCGCCGAACTACATCAAGGGCGTCATCAACCTGCGCGGCGCGGTGCTGCCTGTGGTCGACCTGGGCGCGCGCCTGGGCCTGGCGGTCACCGAGGTCACCGCCCGCCACGTCGTCATGGTCGTCAACCAGGGCAGTCGCACCCTGGGCCTGCTGGTCGAGGCGGTTTCAGACATCCTCAACATGACCGAGGACATGATCCAGCCGACCCCGGACATGGCCTGCGACACGGTGAAGACCTTCGTCAAAGGGCTGTTCTCGATCGACGGGCGGATGATCAGCCTCATTTCCCTCGAGCGAATCCTACCTGAAGTGGAAGCCGAGGCGGCATGACGACAGCATCCGACTCCCGGTCGAAAAACGGCGGCCTGGTGGACGGGGAGTTCCTCTTCACCAACGAGGACTTCAAGACCATCGCCCAGATCCTGCACGCCCATGCCGGCATAGCGCTGGCGGAAGGCAAGGCGGCCCTGGTCTATTCGCGCCTGGCCAAGCGCCTGCGGGCCTTGGGCCTGCGCAGCTTCCGCGACTATTGCACCCTGATCCAGGACGCCCGCGAGGTCGACGAGCGCCAGGCCATGATGGCGGCTCTGACCACCAACGTGACCCGCTATTTCCGCGAGCCGCACCATTTCGACCACCTGCGCGACCAGGTGCTGCCGAAGCTGGTGGAACAGGCCAAGCGCGGCGGCCGCATCCGGCTGTGGTCGGCGGCCTGCTCCAATGGCCAGGAACCCTATTCCATGGCCATCACCGTGCTGGCGGCCCTGCCAGAGGCGGCCAATCTCGACGTCAAGATTCTGGCCACCGACATCGACCCCAACATGGTCGCCGAGGGCCGCGCCGGCTTCTACCGCGAGGACGCCATCGCCCCGGTGCCGGTCGATCTGCGCCGCCGCTGGTTCAAGAAGGCCGGCGAAGGCCGCTGGGAAGTCGCCGATGAACTGCGCGAACTGGTCTCGTTCCGCGAACTGAACCTGATCGGCGACTGGCCGATGAAGGGCAAGTTCGACGCCATCTTCTGCCGCAACGTCGTGATCTATTTCGACGAACCGACCCAGGAACGCATCTGGGGCCGCTTCACGCCGCTCCTGAATCCCGGCGGCACTCTCTATATCGGCCACTCCGAACGCGTGACCGGTCCCGCGACCCAGATCTTAGAGACCACGGGTCTCACCACCTACTCGCTTAGGAGCGGTCGATGAGCGTCGGCGTCCTCATAGTTGACGACTCCGCCACCATGCGGGGTCTTATCGCGGCGGCGCTGAAGCGTGACCCGGACATCGAGGTCCTGGGCTTCGCCAATGATCCGATCGAGGCCCGCGAGCAGGTCAAGAAACTCAATCCCGATGTCATCACCCTCGACATCGAGATGCCGCACATGAACGGCCTGGAGTTCCTGGAAAAGATCATGCGCCTGCGCCCGACGCCGGTGGTCATGATCTCGACCCTGACCCAGGCCGGCGCCGACATCACCGTGGCCGCCCTCGAGCTGGGGGCCGTGGAATGCATTGGCAAGCCGCAGGGGGGCGCCGGCATCGGCGACGCCTTCGCGGGCCTGCCGGAAAAGGTCAAGGCCGCGGCCCGGGCCCGGGTCCGGCCCTATTCGGGTCCGATCGCGCCGGTCGAACGGGAAAGCGGCTACCACGCCGCCAAGGACCTGATCCTGGCCATCGGCTCCTCCACCGGGGGCGTCGAGGCCCTGATGACGGTGCTGGCCAATTTCCCCGAGACCTGCCCGCCGACGGTGATCACCCAGCACATGCCGGCGACCTTCACCAAGAGTTTCGCCGCCCGCCTGGACCGGATTTCCGGCGCCCATGTGCAGGAGGCCTATG
Organism: Phenylobacterium aquaticum; assembly: GCF_947378715.1. Classification (GTDB taxonomy): domain Bacteria; phylum Pseudomonadota; class Alphaproteobacteria; order Caulobacterales; family Caulobacteraceae; genus Phenylobacterium; species Phenylobacterium aquaticum_A. The sequence continues at coordinate 8,220 of NZ_CANCLE010000073.1, read as the reverse complement.
ACGGCGCCAAGCTGCTGCCGGGCCACATCTACGTGGCCCCTGGCGGCGAGGCCCACCTGGAGGTGACGTCCTCCACCGCACCCGTCTGCCGCCTGCGCGAAGGCGAGCCGGTCAATGGTCACCGCCCCTCGGTGGATGTGCTGTTCGACTCGGTCGCCAAGCTTGGCCGGCCCAGTGTGGGCGTGATCCTGACCGGCATGGGCCGGGACGGCGCCCAGGGCCTGCTGAACATGCGGCAGAAGGGGGCTCGCACCCTGGGGCAGGATGAGTCGAGTTGCGTCGTCTACGGCATGCCCAAGGCCGCCTTCGAGTTGGGCGCCGTGGAAAAGCAGGTCGGTCTCGCCCGGATGGGCCCCGCCATACTCAACGCTTGTTCGGCCACGGCCGAACGTCAAAGGAGCGCGTAATGCCCGCAGCTTCGGCCATCAAGACCCTGATCGTCGACGACCAGCAGACCATGCGGTCATTGATCCGCACGAGCCTGCACGCGATCGGGATCACCAACACCCGGGAGTCGCCGGACGGTGAGGAGGCGCTGCGCGCCATGCTCGCCTCCCCGACCAATCTGGTGATCACCGACTTCAACATGCCCAAGCTTGACGGGCTGGGCCTGCTGCGCGCGATCCGCGCCCACGGCCCGATCGCCAAGACCGCGGTGATCATGCTGACAGGCCGCGCCGACAAGGAACTCGTGCAGCGCGCGGTTCAGTTCGGGGTCAACAACTACCTTGTGAAACCCTTCACCACTCAGACGCTAAAAGAGAAGATCGAAGCGGTGTTCGGGGTCCTCACATGATCGTTGAAAACACGCCGCACCGACCCGGAAAGCGGGTCCACGTGGTCCAGGGAGAGCACTCGATCTCCAGCGATCCGGACGTGATGATGACCACCATCCTGGGCAGCTGCGTGTCGGTGTGCATGCGCGATCCGGTGGTTGGGATCGGCGGCATGAACCATTTCCTGCTCCCCGAGGGCAAGGCCGAGGGCCTTGACGAGGGCCGCCGCTATGGCGCCTTCGCCATGGAGCTCTTGATCAATGAACTGCTGCGGTCCGGCGCCCGGCGTGAGCGTCTTGAGGCCAAGCTGTTCGGCGGCGCGCGGATGTTCGGCGGACTTTCTGACGTCGGTGCGTCGAATGCGGCCTTCGCGGAAAAGTTTCTTAAGGACGAAGGTATCAAACTCGTAGGCTCAAGCCTGGGCGGGGTCGGCGCCCGGCGCGTGCAGTACTGGCCGACCACGGGTCGCGCTCAGCAACGCATGGTCACCGACACCCATGAGGTCGCGGCCCTCAAGGAAGTCCCGCGTAAACCAGCGCCTCCCGCAGAGGACGAAGGATCCTTGGAGCTGTTTTGATGTCTCAGTCCGCCGCGCCCGCCTACACCCCCGAGGTGCTCGCTTCACTGGCCTCCGAACTGGAGCACGCCGGCGAGCTGTGCGATCGCCTCGAGATGCTGGTCACCCAGCTGGTGCGCGCCAGCCGCGGCGAGCCGCTGGAGATCGCCCTGCATGAGGCCCAGACCCTGGATGTGCTGACCCAGCACCTGGCGGCCTTGGCGACCTTCACCCGCAAGCTCTCCACCCAAGCCGAGAGCGGGCACTATGATCTGACCGACGCCGTGGCCGGCGTCACCCTCGGTGATCTGGCCAAGCGCCTGGCGAAGGCCACTCGCGAAAGCGAAGCCTTCGCGGCCCAGGCGTCCGGCGACCTCGACCTCTTCTGACGGACATTCGCCATGGCGTTGGACCCAAAGATACGTATCAATCTTGAGCGGTCCGTCGTCCTGCTCGCGGACGGCAACCCGACCGCGCTTGAAGCCCTGACCGGGATGGTGCGGGGCTTTGGGGTGCGCAAGCAGTTCAAGTGCAAGTCCGGGGCGGAGGCGATGCATGTCGTCAAGACCCAGGAACTCGACCTGATCATCATGGACTCGATCATGCCGGACATGGACGGCTATGATTTCATCCGCTGGCTGCGGCGTGAATCCCAGCCGGAAGCCCAGTTCACCCCGGTGATCCTGCTGTCCGGCCACGCCGCCCGCAGCACGGTCGAGAAGAGCCGCGACTCCGGCTCCAATTTCGTCATCGCCAAACCCTTCACGCCCGAGCTGCTGCTGCAGCGCATTTTCTGGGTCGCCAAGGACGAACGCCAGATGGTCAAGGCCGACTACTATGTCGGCCCAGATCGTCGCTTCAAGAATCTTGGGCCACCGCTGGGCATCAAGGGTCGCCGCAAGGGCGATCTGTCCGGGAATATCGGCGCGGCCACGGACCCGAACATGGATCAGAACGACATCGACATGCTGCTGAAACCGTCTCGGGTGGCGCTGTGAGCGAGCCGCAATTCATCAAGGTCAAGTACAGCCTGTCAGAAAAGGCCGCCAAGCCCGGCGGCATGACCGCCGAGATGGCCAATGAGCGCGCCATGCGCGAGCTGGCGGCCCTGGGCGGCGACGCGCGCAAGGCCCTCGACGCCTCGATCAAGCGGCTCGAAGGCCACTGCCAGGCCAAGACCGCCACGGTCGACACGGTCTATGAAGAGAGCAGCGTCGTGCTCGACATCGCCGGCATGTTCAACCAGCGCATCCTCTGCGACGCGGCCTACAGCCTGTGCGAACTGTCCGATCGCCTGCGCACCACCAACCGCCACGACTGGGCGTCGATCGGCGTGCACGTCCACGCCCTGCGCCTGATCTGGTCCAAGGACAAGAATGTCGGGCCCGAGATGAAGGAAGTGGTCGACGGCCTTTGGGCCCTCACCGACCGGATGACCCCGGGCTAGGTCACGGCGATGGACGGGCCGAAATCATCGGCCCGTCGCACAGCGTTCGAATTCTGAAACCAGATCTTCGCGGCGTCTCAAGCGGCCGTCGAGCTGTCCGGCCGGGCGAAGCGCTGGCTGACCTGGCGCAGGCCCTCCAGAATCGCCTGGGTCCCGGCGCCATCCTTGGTCGAGGCCGTGCGCAGCAACAGCTTCACGGCGCGCAGATGCACCGCCACGGCGTTGTTATCCCAGATCGACTTCTCGGTCAGATAGTCGAGCAGGTCCGACAGGCTGATCAGGGCCGTGTCGACCGCCTCCAGACCACAGGCCGTCGGCACCCCGATCGCCGCGCTCACCGTCGCATAGAGCTCCGCCGAGACCTTGGGGTCGAACTGTCCCTGGGCGCGGGCGACGATCGTCTCGGCGGTGACCAGCATCTTGTCGAGATCCGCCATGCAGTCGCCCTGCAGACCTTCCAGCCCCTGCTTGGCGTCGGCCATGGCCTCGGCCACCGGCTTGCCGCCCGGCGTCCGCAGCAGCTTGGCCAGCCGGTTCTCTGGCACGTGGATCGTGACGGGACCGCTCATATGCTGACCTTTCGTGTTTTCATCATGCCGTCGATAAGCTCCTGGTCCATGTTGGGCATGGTGGCTTCACCCACCTCCAACGGCAGGTCGTCGCGGCGTCGCCCGGCCATGCCGGCCGGAACGCCCTCGTTCTTGAACCGCCGGTCGGGGCCGACATAGCTGTCGCACTCCACGAACCTGCGGCCTTCCTTGGAAATCCAAAGGATCCGCTCCAGCACCGAGATCGGGGTGAGCGGCTTGGCCAGAATGAAGTGGGCGCCGCAGTCACGCGCCTTGTTCACCGCCCGGCTGGGGGTGTGCCCCGCGGTCAGCAGGACCGGGGCGAAACAGTTCGGCTGGATCTTGCTGCGCCGCAGCCAGTGGATGAACTCATAGCCCGCGCCATCCGCCCCGAGCGAATCGACCACCATCAGGTCGATCTCGTTCTTCTGGACCACGACCTCGGCCTCCGCCACGCTCTCGCAGCGGTGGACGGTCTTGGCGCCGAACCCCGTCAGGATCTGCACGAGGATGCTCATCCCCATCGCGTTCGTGTCCAGGATCAGGACGGACGCGCGCTGCAGATTGAATCGGGCTCTCGATTCCGGATTAAGCCCCATGTTCGCTCCAAGGCGCCGCGGCGCGCACCGGCGGCTGAACCCCAATCCCAGACCGCCGCGACCCATGCCGCGACCGGTCCGTTTGACTCTCCGTCAACATCGCCAATGAGCGTTAATAAGACATTCTTTTTGGGCGAACGACGGTGTCGCAGCCGCCCATCATGGGCGATGGGGCGGCCCGTCGGGACCCGCCGGTCGAAGATAGATCGGGTTGCCCAGCAACAGCAGCTTTCCGGCGGCGTCACGGACGTCGAACCTCAGCCAATGAACCGCGCCATCGGCGGCCAGGATGAAGTCGCGGCGGGTGTCCGGGCCGTCCAGGGGCCGGTCGCCGCCCACCGCCTGGATCAGGGCGGCTCCGTCCCCGGAGGCCACCAACCTCCCGCCCGGAACCCCCACGACGTGCACTCCGATCCGCGCCGGCGGCCCCGCGCCCACCGCCAGCACGTCGCCCATCTCGGCCCGGGCGGCGCCGGCGGTCGCCTCGACCTCCAGCAGGCGGTCGCGAGATCCCTCCACATCGATGAAGACGTGGCCGGCGCGGATCGCCGCCAGGATCGAGGTCTGATCCAGGGCCTGGGCGTGAACCACCGTGGTCGGAACGCCGATGGCCGAGGCGCGCACGGCATCGAGGCCGGCGTCATGATTGTCCGATCCGCCGATGGCGGTGATCCTTTGGCCTGAGTACAGCCGCGCTTCCCAGAACGGAATTCCCGACAACGGTCCATCGGCCCGCCCTGCGACCAGCAGGGCGCCGCCATTCACCGCCTCGATCGCGGCGAACCGGGCGAAGGGCGTATTGGGCGCCGTCCAGCCGCAGCCCATGCAGGCCTCGCCCGAGGGCATGGCCGGATGATTGATGGAGATCAGGCCATGGGCCGCCTCGACCTCGTCGAGGATCGCGGCCAGATCCGGCGCGCGGGCCGAGCCCAGCTGGAAATCCAGCGACGCGACCGGTCCGAACACATTGGCGTGCCCCTGGAAGGTGGTGATCTCCCGCCCCGGGATCAGCAACAGGTCGTCGAAATAGGGCGCCAGTTCGCGCAAGGCCTCGCTCTGGGACGTGGCGTTGTGGTCGGTGACCGCGATGAAATCGAGCCCCCGCGCCCGGGCCGACTCCAGGGTGCGGAACACGGGGCAGGCGACCTTGACGCCGCGCCGCGACAGGCACGCCCCGTCGGAATGGCCTGAGTGCATGTGCAGGTCGCCGCGATACCAGCCGGGGGCCGGATTGATCGCGGCGGCCGCGAAGCCGGCGAAGGGCTCAGGTCCCCGATCGAACCAGATGTTCGCCTGATAGGTCGCCGTCTCGGTCTTGCGGATATTGGGCACGCCCAGCACCAGACGCCAGACACCGGCCGGCAAGGGGCCGGGCAGGTAGCTCGGGGTGGCGTCGGTCTCCGCCACCGTGACCCGGGCCTTGTTTCCCCCGCTCCAGCCGCGCAGCCGCTGGGGATCGCGCAGGCCGAGGTCGATCGTGGTGTGCTGCGCCTTGCCTGAATAGTCGAAGCTGAGGGTCAGGCGGGTGACCCCGGCCGGAACCTTGAACGGAACCTCGCGATAGGTCTGGTGATCGGCGGCCGCGACGGCGCCGCGCAGGATCAGGTCCGGGGCCCGCTCGGCGGCCCGCGCCGTCTGCCCGATGTTGGCGGCGATCAGGGCCAGGATAATGGCCGGCAGGAACTTCAGCATGGCTTGCGACTCCGCGATGAACGCCTGTCTCAACCTAGCAAAACGCCCTCCCCCGGGGTCCGGGAAAGGGCGCTGATTGCTGCAGGTCATGCTGCGCAGCACGGCCTGCGGTAAGTCATTCAATTATCACGGTGACTCGTTTGAAAAGATGATCGTGCCGGAGGCCGCGAACATGCCGCCGACGCCGTGGCAGACGCTGATCTTGGCGTCCTTCACCTGGGCCGGCGCGATGCCGCGCATCTGCCGCACGCTCTCCTGCAGGGCGTACATCCCGTACATGCCCGAGTGCATGTAGGAGAGGCCGCCGCCATTGGTGTTCAAGGGCAGCTTGCCGCCGATCGCCGTGTTGCGCTCACGGATGAAATCCTTGGCCTCCCCGGGCTTCACGAAGCCCAGGTCCTCCAGGCCGTAGAGCGGCAGGTGGGCGAAGGCGTCATAGATCATCAGGTGATCGACATCGGCGTGCTTGATGCCCGCCTCGTCGAAGGCCTTCTTGCCGGAGACGCGGAACGCCTTGGAGCTGTTGAAGTCCTCCATCTGGCTGACCAGCGGGGTCTCGACGCTCTCGCCTGTGCCCAGCACATAGACCGGCTTGTTCGGGAAGTCCTTGGCGCGGTCAGCGCTGGTCAGGATGAGCGCCCCGCCGCCGTCGGTGACCAGGCAGCACATCAGCATGCGGAACGGCCAGGCGATCATCGGCGAATTGAGCACGTCGTCGACGGTGATCGGGTCCTTGAAGCTGGAGCGCGGATTGAGCGCCGCCCATTCCCGCTGGACCACGGCGACCATGGCCAGGTCCTCCTCAGTCACCCCATGGGTCTTCATGTAGCGAAGCACCGGAATGGTGAACATGGTCGGCGGTGAGGTGACCCCAAAGGGCAGCTCGAACTGGCCCATCAGGCTCGACGGCGAGCGCGGGAAGCCGCCCGCGCCGACCCGGCTGCGGCCCGATTCCCCGTGGGTGATCAGGATAGTCTTGGCCAGGCCCGCATTGATGGCCGCCGCCGCGTGGCGGACGTGCAGCATGAAGGAGCAGCCGCCGACGCTGGTGCCGTCGGCATAGGTGGGCGTGATGCCCAGATAGTGGGCGAGCTCGACGGGCGAGATGCCGGCGGTGGCGACGCCGTCGATGTCCGAGGGCTTGAGCCCAGCGTCCTTCATGGCGTTCAGCGCGGCGTCGGCGTGCAGGCCGATCACCGAGACGTCCGGGATCTTGCCCATTTTCGTGGTTTCAGCAGCGCCCACGATGGCGACGGATTTCTGTTGCATGATCGCGCCTCAGCCCTTCGCCGGTTGGAACAGGGGCAGCGAGATGTCGTCGTTCTGCTTCTCGAACACGACCTCCACGGCCATATCGAGTTGCAGGGCGTCAGGCGTCTGCGGGCAGCCGATGATGTTGGTCATCAGGCGCGGGCCTTCGGCCAGTTCGACCACGGCGATCGAATGCGGCTCGGTTCCCATGGCCGGGTGGGGCCGGTGGTTGATCACGTAGGAATAGAGGAAGCCCTTGCCCGAGGCCTTATAGACCTCGACGTTGCGGCTGGCGCATTTGGGGCAGAAGGCGCGGGGCGGGAAATAGCTGTGGGCGCAATCGACGCAACGCTGCAGGCGCAGCTCGCCGTCCTTGCACCCCTCCCAGAAATGCCGGGTCTCCGGCGTGGGTTCGGGCAGAATACGGGGCATGTAAAATCGGTCCCTAATCGAAAATGGCTGTGGTCTTGGCCCCCAAACGAGGGCGGCGCAGCAAAGCCGAGGTCGGGGCTCGTGTCGATGGGTTACGTGACGCCAGGCTCAGCTAAGAACGGCTGATCGATCCGACCCGCGGCGTCATAGCCAAAGCCCAGGTCCGGATACCAGCAGGCGTCCTCGGCGGGCCGACGTGAGCCGACCTCCAGCACCACGGCGTCGCGATCGCCGCGGTTCTGGAGATGGTGGCCGTCCGGAACCCCCGCCGCGAAGCCCGCGCAGTCTCCGGACTTGAGCACCACCTCTCCCGCCTCGGTGACCAGCACCACCTCGCCCTCGACCACCCAGATGAATTCGTCCTCGGCCCGGTGCCAGTGGCGCTGGCTCGACCAGCTTCCGGGCGGGATGCGCATCAGATTGACGCCGAACTGGGTCAGGCCCGCCGCGCGACCCAGCTTCCAGCGCCTCAGACCCTGGCAGGGCGCGTCCAGGGGCGGGTCGTAGCCGGAGCCCTCGCGCAACTCGACCTGGTCCATCTCGATCTTCGGCATGGGGCGCTCCCGTGGCGGCTTGGCAGTGTGATCTTGCATCCGACGGCCCCCGCCGCCAAACAGCTCGAACCCGCCACACGGACCCCCAGCATGAGCCGCTTCTGGAGCGACCTGACCCACGCGCTTTCGCCCTATGTTCCGGGCGAGCAGCCGCGCTTGGCTGGCCTGACCAAGCTCAATACCAATGAGAGCCCCTACGGTCCCCCACCCGCCGTGTTGACGGCCATCGCCGCCGAGGCGGCCGACACCCTGCGGCTCTATCCCGACCCCGCCTCGACCGCGCTCCGCGAGGCCATCGCCGCCTATCACGGCCTGGACGCCGACCAGGTGTTCGTCGGCAATGG
>NZ_CANCLE010000072.1 GCF_947378715.1 Phenylobacterium aquaticum | reverse complement strand
AGCTGGGCGCCAGGGCGAAGGCGGCGATGGCGAAGGCCAGGATCAGGGCGCCGGCGGCGACGAACAGCTTGCGCCGCCCCACCCGGTCGGAGATCAGCCCGCCCGCCAGGGAGCAGGCGATATTGGCCACCGCCGCCACCGCCGTCAGCAGGGCCAGGCCCTGTTCCGCCGTCCGGCCTGGGAACAGGCGAGAATAGTGCAGCACGTCCTGCAGGAAATAGAGGGTGTACCCCTGCACCACCACGAAGCCGAGGATCACCATCAGGCGCCCGGCCCAGGCCAGGGCGAAGTCGGGATGCTCCCGGGGGTCGATAGCGAAAGCCTTCCACCGCGCCGCCAGGCTGGGCCGCGCGCGGACGACGGGGGCCGCCGGTCGATCCTTGAGCGCCAGGGTGAAGGGCAGCAGGGTGGCCACCAGCACCACGGCGATGGCGATGTAGCGCAGGGCCTCGCCGGCGATCAGCCCACCCACCACCGAAGTGCCCACAAGCGTACCGAGCGGATAGCCCAGGCTGAGCATGGCCGAGACCAGCCCTTTCTGAGCATCCGGCACCTGGTCGGCCATCACCGCCAGCAGGGCCGCGAACAGGAAGTTGAACCCCAGTTGAAACACCATGACCGCGGTCATCAGGGCGAAGGCGTCCTGCGCCTGATAGATCAGCCCATAGGCGGCGAGCGTGCCGGCCCCGCCGATCAGCAGCCAGGGTTTGCGACGGCCCATGCGCCAGGTCGTGCGATCGCTGACCGCGCCGGCGATCAGATTGGCCAGGCCCGCCACCACCGCGCCCCACAGCCCGACCTGGCTGAGCAGCAGGGTCTTGTGCGCCGGGTCCAGCGCCGCCGCCTTCAGGGGCAGCAGCACCTGGAACAGGGGTACGAAGGAGATATAGGCCCCGACCTGGGCCAGGGTGTAGCCGCCGATGAAGCCGCGGCCCACAGGCTCGACCGGTCGTCCCGCCTCGCGCGCCGTCATGGCCGCCCTCCCCTCATCCGCGCGCTCGCTTCGGAATGCTCATCGTCCCGATTCGGCGGCCCGCGCATTTGCAGCTTATCAGGCCTTGCGAACGCCCCCAGGATGCTAGGCTGCAATTTGGCGAGCCGCAGCGGAAGGACCCCATGGCGTCGGTGACGATCTATGATGTGGCCGCCCAGGCGGGCGTGTCGATCAAGACCGTCTCGCGGGTCATGAACGCCGAGCCCAATGTGCGGCCGGCGACGCGGGAAAAGGTGGCCGCCGCCGCCGAGGCCCTGGGCTATCACCCCAATCTCTCGGCCCGCAGCCTGGCGGGGTCGAAGTCCTTTGTCATCGCCGCCTTCGTCGATGCGTCCCTGACCATGGATCACTGGCGCAGCGAGCGCGGCGCCGACTATCTGTCGCGCATCCAGCTGGGCGCCACCGGCCCCTGTCGCGAGCTGGGCTATCATTTTCTGCTGGAGCTGATCGATCACGACACCCCCCGGGTCCGCCAGGAGGTCGGCAATCTGCTGGCCGCCCTCAAGCCCGACGGCGTGCTGCTGACCCCGCCCAGCTCGGACGACCAGACCGTGCTCGACCTGCTGAAGAAGTCGCACACGCCCTATGTCCGCCTGGGCCCCGAGCGGGACGCCGGCGGAGGCCTGCGCCTGAAGATGGACGACCGGGCCGCCGCCGCCCTGATGACCGAGCACCTGATCGGCCTGGGCCATCGCCGGATCGGCTTCGTGCAGGGTGATCGGCGCTATGGCTCCAGCCGCGCCCGCGAGCAGGGCTTCGTCGACGCCATGGCCGCCCATGGCCTGGCCGTGTCGCCGGACTGGATCCGCGCCGGCGACTTCACCTTCCAGTCGGGCGTGGACGCGGCGCGCGGCCTGCTGGCGCTGGCGGCGCGGCCCACGGCGATCTTCGCCAGCAATGACGACATGGCCTTGGGCTGTCTGTCGGCGATCGCCGACGCCGGCCTGTCGACGCCGGAGCACATCTCGGTGGCCGGGTTCGACGACAGCTCCAGCGCGCGGTTCAGCCGCCCACAGCTGACCACCATGCGCCAGCCCCTGGTGGAGATGGCGACCTACGCCACCCGCGCCCTGATCCAGGGAGAGGTCGCCGCCGACTGCGATCAGGACGCCGTCGGCCATCTGCCTCCCTCCGAACTGATCCTGCGCAAATCCACCGCCCCGCCCGCCGCCTGATCAGGGGCAGACCGCGTCGCCCTCGTTGGTGACCAGCCGCAGCTCACTGAAGGCGAGCGACATCGGCGCCTGGGCGCTCAATCGCACCGGTGTGTCGACCTGGTCCATCCGCGCCCCCGCCGCCTTGAAGCAGGAGAGCTTGATCTTCAGCGCCCGCCACTGGCTGAGCGGCGCGGCGGCGATAAGCCGGGTGACGTCCAGATTGGCGCCGCATTGGACGCCGCAGCCGAGGCCGAGGGTCACGGCGCCGGTCGACGGTCGGTCGAGCCGATAGCGGATCAGCACGGCCATGTCGCCGGTGGTCTGGCGCGACAGGTCGGCCGCCGGGCCGGTGATCGCCACCGAGCCGGCCCCGGTCCATTCGGCGAGACGCGCGTCCTCCTGGGCTCCGGCGTCGATCGCCCGGGTAGTCACCGCGCCTTCGAGGGTCAGGGTCCAGGGCGCGGCGGCGTGGCCGGCGACGAAGTAACGGTCCAGATTGGCCTGGGCCGCGACGGCCCCCGGCTCTTCCGAGAGTTTCGGAACAACGCCGCCGTGGGCGTAGCTGAGGCCATAGCCATAGGCGAACTGGGGATCATAGCCCGGCTGGCCGCGATTGAGCGGGGTCTGGTCGGCGCGCCGGGGCCAGGAGAAGGAAAGCTTGCCCGTGAAGTCGTGGTTCACCTGGCCGTCGGGACGGCGCACCAGCAGGTCGGCGACCCCGCCGCCCTCCGTGCCCGGCAGCCACGCGGCGACGAAGGCGTCGGCGGCGTTGATCTCGCGATTGACCCACAGGGGCCGGCCGGACAGGAACACCGCCACCACCGGCACGCCCTGGGCCTTCAGCCGCTGGATCAGGGCCAGGTCGGTCTTGGCGCCGGGCTGATAGTCCACGGTCTGCAGGTCGCCCTGGAACTCAGCGTAGGGGTTCTCGCCGAACACCACCACGGCGACGTCGGGCCTTGTCGCGAACTGTCCGTCGACGGAGAGATCGGCATGACCGCCGCCGGCCGCGATCGCCTGGGCGATGCCGGCATAGATCGACTGGCCATGCGGGAAGTCGGCATTGGTGTTGCCGGTCCCCTGCCAGCTATAGGTCCAGCCACCCGACTGCTTGCCGATGTCGTCAGCCCCGTCGCCGGCCACCAGCACCCGCGCGTTGGCCTTGATCGGCAGCACGCCGTCGTTCTTCAACAGCACCAGGGACTCGCGCACCGCCGCCCGCGCCAGGGCGCGATGGTCGGGAGACCCCAGGCGATCGAATTGGCCCGCGTCCGGTCGCGGTCCGTTGAACAGGCCCGCCTTGACCTTGACCCTCAGGATGCGGCGCACCGCGTCGTCCAGCCGGGCCATGGGGATCTGGCCGGCCTTCACCTGGGCCAGGGTGTTCTCAAAGAGGCCCTTCCAGCTGTCGGGGGCCATGTACATGTCGAGCCCGGCATTGAGCGCGGCGGGACAGCTGACGGTGGAGCAGCCAGGCACCTGGCCGTGGGCGTTCCAGTCGCCGACCACGAAGCCCTGGAACCCCATCCGGCCCTTCAGCACATCGGTCAGCAGGCTCTTGTTGGCGGTGTGCTTGACGCCGTTCCAGCTGGAGAACGAGGCCATCACCGTCAGGATGCCGGCGTCGATGGCCGGCGGATAGCCCTGGGCGTGCAGGGCGATCAGCCGGCTTTCGCTGAGCGTCGCATCGCCCTGGTCCTTGCCGCCGTCGGTGCCGCCGTCGCCCAGGAAATGCTTGGCGGAGCCGGCGATATGGCCTGGGCCCAGTGGCTTGCCGGCGACCAATGCGCCCTGCAGGCCCAACGTCATCGGCCCGGAATAGAGCCGCGAGACCTCCGGGTCCTCGGCATAGCCCTCATAGGTCCGGCCCCAGCGATCATCCCGGGGCACCGCCACCGTGGGCCCGAAGGTCCAGTCCCAGCCGGTCACGCCCACCTCCTCGGCCGTCGCCGCGCCGATGCGGCGGATGAGGTCCGGATCGCGGGCGGCGCCCAGGCCGATATTGTGCGGGAAGATCGTCGCCCCGGGGACATTGTTGTGGCCGTGGACGGCGTCGATGCCGGTCAGCAGCGGGATCGGTGTGTGGCCTGGCCGGCGCTCCAGGGCCACGGCGCGATAGGCGTTGGTCAGGGCCAGCCACTTGGCGGCCGGGGCGCGGTTGTCGCCATCCGGCGCCGAATTGCCGCCGGCCAGGATCGAGCCCAGGGGATAGGCCTTGAGGTCCTCCGGCGTCATGGACGCGATGTCGCCCTGGATGGTCTGACCGACCTTCTCGGCGACCGACATGCGGGCCATCAGTCGACTGACGAACGCCTCGGTCCTGGCGTCGGTGATCACCTTGGGCGAGGCGGCCCTGGGCCAGAGGGCCGGATGGGCCACCGCTGAGCGGGCCTGCGCGGCCGCTGCCGGACCGCCGGGACTCGCCATGGCCAGGGCCAAAAGGGAGACGCAGGCGGCGAGACGGAACAACGGCATTCGGGAACCCAAAAAAGATAGGCGGCGCGGCGATCTGCGAGCCGCGCCGCCTGGAGGCGCGAGGGCCGGGGCGGGGGGACGCCACCCTCGGATGTCTGGAGCGCGAAGTGACGCGACGCCGCCGAAAGCCGCGCCGCGTCAGCCCCGCTCTCGGTCTAGAAGTCCACCTTCAGATTGGCCCCGACGGTGCGCGGCGCGAGGTACTGAGAGGTGTAGATGTTGTCGCTGGTCACCCCGGCATTGGTCCGGATCCGGCCATCCTCCAGGTTCTGGGCGAACAGCTCGATCGACCACGGGGTGTCGCCCGGCGCCCGATAGACCAGATTGAGGTCCGTGCGGTGATAGGCCTTCTGCTTGTCGCCAGCCCCGTCATTGAACACCGACAGCCAGCTGGCGGTCTCGAAGTGGCTGGAGATTCGGGGCGAGAAGGTGCCGCCGTTCGGCAGGGCGAAGTCGTGCTGGTAGACCACCTGGAAGGCGGCGTTGGGCGCGTGCGGCAGCTTGTGGCCGGTGACGTCCATGCAGGGGTTGCTGATCGACTTGTCCGGGCAGGCCGCCAGGTTCGAATAGTCGTTCGAGCCCGCCAGCAGCTTGCCGAGCTTGGTGTTCAGGAAGGCGGCGGCGACCTGGAAGGTGTCGTTCGCCGTCGGCCGGAAGGTGATTTCCGACTCGAAGCCCTTGACCTTGGCGCCATCGGCGTTGGAGGTCGCCAGCCCGCGATTGCCGCCCGCGAAGGTGACAGGGGCGCTGAACTGGAAGTCCTGGAAGTCCTCGTAATAGAGGGCGTTATTGAAGGTCATGCGACCATCCAGCAACGTCATCTTGGTCCCGATCTCGTAGTTGATCAGGGTCTCTGGACCATAGGGCACGCCGCCATCCTGCAGGCCGCCTGACTTGTAGCCGCTCGAGACGCTGGCATAGATCAGGAAGTCGTGGGTGACGTCGAAGTCGGCCCGGCCCAGCCAGGTCGTCTTGGCGTCCGAGTACTTGCCGTCATTGTGCTGGTAGGTCGTGAAGGACGGCGAGGTCAGCGGGTTGGTGCCCGGATCCAGCGGCACCTGAGGCACGGCGGCGTTGTAGGCCCAGGCGTTGTTGGTGCCGCCCTTGTTGGCCCGCTGATCGTCGGTGTAGCGCAGGCCGCCGGTCAGGCGGAAGCGGTCGGACATGTGCCAGGTGGCCTGGCCGAACACCGCCTTGGAGCGCACCGTCTCCTTGGGCTGGATGAACGAGCCCTGCCAGCCGACCGTGCCCTCCTTGGTCCCGTTGAAGATCGGGATGTCGAAGCGGATCGAGTTGTCTTCCGAGGCGTAATAGAGGCCCAGGATCCAGTCGACAGTGTTCTCGCCCTTGGACTTCAGCGACACCTCGTGGCTGAAGTTGGTGTAGCGCGAGTTGTTGGTGCGATCTTCCTGATAGGTCGCCCCGGTCGCGAAGCTGGTCGGCGAGTGGGCGCCGCCATCCTGGTCGAAGTCCGAGGAGCCGTCGAACCGGGTGAAGCCGGCGATATAGCTCAGGGCGATCTTGTCGCTGAGATCCCAGCTCAGATTGCTGCGGAAGGCGTGGACGTCGCGGTGCAGATAGGGCGCCGTGTCGATCAGGGCCGACCAGAAGTCCTCGCCCGCCCGGGGTTGCTGCATGAGGTTCATGCCCGGCGTGCCACGGTCCTGGAAATATTCGTAGGAGACGTTCCACGACAGGGCGTCGCTGGGCTTGTAGAGCGCGCTCAGCCGCACGGCCGCCTGGTCCTGGGCGCCGTAGCGGGGCCCGGCCTGGACGAAGTTGCCGGCGTTGATCGGCTTGAAGGTCGCCAATGTGCCGCCGCCGGCGACATAGGCCGCCTGCTGGCTGGCGATCGAGGGCAGCTTGGGCGTCTGGTACTTCACATAGCCGTCGTGCTGTTCCTTGGCGAAGGCGATGCGGATGGCGAAGTTGTCGCTGACCGGAATGTTCACCGCGCCGCGCGCGCCGACCCGGCCGTAGCTGCCGCCGCCGACCATGATATTGCCGAAGCTGTCGCCCAGCACCGGCTTGGCGGTCTGCATGTTCACGGCGCCGACCGTAGAGTTGCGGCCCCACAGGGTGCCCTGGGGTCCGCGCAGCACTTCCACCGCGTCGAGGTCGAACAGCAGGGACGAGGCGCCCTCGGCGCGCGGCGTGTAGATGCCGTCGATGAACAGCGCCACCTCGGGGTCGGCGTATTCGGTCTTGGCGCTGTCATTGCCGATGCCGCGCATCGTCATGGTGATGACGCCGTGATCACCCTCGGTGGTGGCCGCGAAGCTCGGCACCAGACGGGTCACGTCGGCGACGGTGTTCACGTGCTCCTGTTCGAGGGTCGCCGAGCTGATGGCGGTGATCGCCACAGGGGTGTCCTGCAGCGCCGTGGTCCGCTTGGTGCCGGTGACCAGCACCTCTTCCACCAGAGCGCCCTTATCGGCCGCTCCCGCAGCAGCGGCCGCCTGGGCGCTGCTCAGCAGCGCGATGGCTGCGGCGGACGTACAGAACGCGAGTTTCCTTCGCATGGTTCGCCTCTCCCCTTATGAATTGCTCGGCGTACGCTGACGGTCGCCGTTGTCGTAACTCAGGATGCTGCAGGATCTGCGTAAGGCCAACCGAAATTGACAGCGCTTACCGACAGCGCTGTCATTCCTAGGCCAAATGTGATGAGAGTGCAACGAGAAGTCTGCATAGGACCGGGAGGAAATTTAGCATGAGCGTCAAATCGATCCTCATCGTGGGCGGCGGAGCGGCTGGATGGCTGACCGCAGCCTACCTCGCCAAGACCTTGGCGACCCAGGCGGGTGGCGTGGCTATCACCCTTGTTGAATCAAAGGAAATTGGGATTCTGGGGGTCGGAGAAGGCACCTTTCCCTCGATCCGCGGGACGCTTTCGGCGATCGGCGCCGACGAGGCGACCTTCCTGAAGGCCAGCAACGCCACCTTCAAGCAGGGCGTCAAGTTCGCCCATTGGGTGCGTCCGCCGGGCAGCCCCGGGGCCGACCACTACTTCCATCCCTTCTCGACGCCGAGCTATCGCGGGGATGGACTGGAGCTCCTGCCCTATTGGCTGATGGGCGACGCCGGCGGGGCGGGATTCGCCCAGGCCGCCACCCTGCAGAAGACCGTCGCCGACGCCCATCGTGGGCCCAAGCGGATCACCGATCCGGCCTGGCAGGGGCCGATGAACTACGCCTACCACTTCGACGCCGCCCGCTTCGCCGGCTTCCTGGCCGACGAGGCCAGGGCGCTGGGCGTCGCCCACCTCTACGCCAATGTCGACGAGGTGCTGGTCGGTGAGGACGGGAACATCAGCGGCGTCGTCACCCGCGAGGCCGGCACGCTCACCGCCGACCTCTATATCGACTGCACGGGTTTCCGCGCGGCCCTGATCGGCGCGGCCCTGGGATCGCCCTTCAAGTCGGTGTCCGACAGCCTGTTCGTCGACCGCGCCCTGGCCATCCAGGCGCCCTATGCCGAGCCCGACCGACCGATCGCCTCCTACACCATCTCCACCGCCCACGAGGCCGGCTGGACCTGGGACATCGGCCTGCCCGAGCGGCGCGGCGTCGGCTATGTCTTCTCGTCCGCCCACACCGATGAGACCCGCGCGGAAGAGGTGCTGCGCGGCTATATCGGCGCGGAAAGCGAGGGGCTGTCGGCTCGCCTGCTGAAGTTCAATGTCGGTTATCGCGAGACCCAGT
The DNA here is from genome assembly GCF_947378715.1 of Phenylobacterium aquaticum. Taxonomy (GTDB): domain Bacteria; phylum Pseudomonadota; class Alphaproteobacteria; order Caulobacterales; family Caulobacteraceae; genus Phenylobacterium; species Phenylobacterium aquaticum_A. The sequence goes on along the minus strand of NZ_CANCLE010000072.1, from coordinate 10,724 downwards.
GGATCGGCAATTGCGTGGCCGTGGGCCTATCCGGCGGCTTCCTCGAGCCCCTGGAGTCCTCCGGCATCGGCCTGGTCGAAACCGCCGCCTATCTGATCGGGCACCTGTTCCCCTTCGACGGCGCTCTCGCTCCTGTCGCCCGCCAGTTCAACGCCCATATGAGCGCCCGCTACGCCCGGGTGGTCGACTTCCTGAAGCTGCACTACTGCGTCAGCCAGCGCGCCGATTCCGACTTCTGGCGCGATAACCGGGCCGAGACGTCCATCCCCGAGACCCTGCGCGAGAAGCTCGCCATGTGGCGCGCCAGGCCACCACACCGGCTGGACTTCATCGCCGACCTGGAGATGTACCCGACCTCGAGCTGGCAGTGGGTGCTGTACGGCATGGAGTATGCGACCGACCCCGCTGGCTTCGCGCCGGCCTGCACCCGCCATGACGAGGCGCGCCGCGAATTCCAGACCATCCCCGAAGTGGCCCGCCGGGCTCTGGCCGACCTGCCCGACCACCGGGCCCTGGTCGCGGCGATGCACGCCCGCGCCGGCCCAGGCCTCGCGCACGCCCGGAGGAGCGCGCCGTGAACGCCCAGCATGCCTCCGAAGCCGCCCTGGTCTTCGTGCTCATCCAGCTGATCATCATGATCGGCGCCGCACGGGCCCTGAACACCCTGTTCCGCTGGCTGGGACAGCCCGGGGTGATCGGCGAGATCATGGCCGGGTTGATCCTCGGCCCCTCCCTGTTCGGCCACCTGTTCCCAGCCGCTTCGATCGCGGTGTTCGGCGCCCACCCCGCCCCGGCCATCTCGGCGATCAGCCAGATTGGCCTGACCTTGCTGATGTTCCAGATCGGCATGGACTTCGAGTTCGGCCTGCTGAAGGCCGGGCGCAATCGCCGCGCGGTCGGGATCATTGCCGCCGCCTCGGTGGCGACACCCTTGCTGCTGGGCCTCGGCGTCGGCTGGCTGTCCGCCCCGACCCTGGCGCCCGGGCGCGATCCCCTGCCCTACGCCCTGTTCTGCGCCGTCGCCATGGCCATCACGGCGGTGCCGATCCTCGGCCGGATCCTGCGCCAGTTCGATCTGTCCCGGACCCGCATCGGGGTGGTCGCAATCTCGGCGGCGGCGATCAATGACCTGGTCGGCTGGCTGCTGCTGGCCGCCGTATCGGCCTTCGCGGCCTCGCGCCTGACGGGGTTGAGCCTCGCCCTGCAGTGGGGCGGACTGATCGCCCTGGGCCTGGCCCTGCGCTATGCGCTCGCGCCGCTGGCGGCCTGGATGGTCAGGGTCTTCCCCCTGAAGCAGGGTGAGCTTGCCCCCAACATGATGGCCGCCGTACTGGTCCTGGTGCTCGGCCTGGCGATCTGCACAGCCAGGCTCGGCGTGTTCGCCATTTTCGGCGGCTTCGCAGCCGGCCTCCTGTTCCATGCGCACGGGGCCTTCGTAGCCGCCTGGCGCCGCCAGGTGGGCCAGTTCGTACTGGTGTTCTTCCTGCCGGTGTTCTTCACGTTCACCGGCCTGCGGACCAATGTTCTCGGCCTGACGGGGGCCGACGACCTGGTCTGGCTGGGCGTGATCCTGGCCGCCGCCGTGCTCGGCAAGATCGTGCCGGTCTATTTGGCCGGCCGGCTCAATGGCTTCGACCGGGACGAATCAGCGATCCTGGCGGCCCTGATGAACACCCGGGCGCTGATGGAGCTGATCGTGCTGAATGTCGGCTACGACCTGGGCGTCCTGCCGCAGAAGGTCTTCACCATGCTGGTGATCATGGCGGTGGCCACCACCATCATGACCGGTCCGCTCTTGAAGCTGCTGCTGCCCCGGACCGGCCACGTGATCCCGGTGGGGGTGGAGGCCTAGGGCCCCCACCTTGCCGGTTCAGCCCAGGACCTCGCCCAGGGTCTCGCCCGCATGGGCGGGGCTGCGGGCGGTCAGCCAGCCATAGACGCCGATCCAGACGTAGCAGACCACCGGCACGAACAGCGCCAGGCTCAGCCCCACGCGGTCAGCGGTGAAGCCGGTGATCAGCGGCACGATCGCGCCGCCGACGATCGCCTGGCAGAGGATGCCGGAGCCCTGCGGCGTCTCCTCCCCTAGTTCCTCGATGGCCAGGGTGAAGATGGTCGGGAACATGATCGAGTTGAACAGGCCGATGGCCAGTATGGCGGCCGCCGCGACCATGCCCGTGGACAGGCCCGAGACCGCCGCCAGGCATCCCGCCCCGATGGCGCAGCCGGTCAACACCCGACCCGGGGACAGCTTGCGCAGGGCCGCGGCGCCGACGAAGCGACCGACCATGGCCAGGCCCCAATAGACCGAGACCAGGGAGCCGGCGACCTGCGGGGCCAGGCCCAGCACGTGGCCGCTCATCAGATAGTTGGCGATGGCGCTGCCGATCGACACCTCGGCGCCGACATAGGCGAAGATCGACACCGCGCCCAGGGCCAGGCGGCGGTTCTTCAGGAGCCGGAAGGTGGCGCCCATCGGCTGGGCCTTGGCCTCCGGCGCCCAGCGCCGCAGCGCCCAGCAGAGCACGGCCAGCGCCAGCAGGGCCACGGCGATCCCCATGAAGGGCAGTTGCACCGCCTGGGCCTCGTGGCGGCGCAGGGCGGCCAGGGCCGGGACCGACAGGGTCGCCGGGTCCGGCAGGGCGACATTGCCGCGTAGGATCAGGGCCGAGCCGAAGATCGGCCCGATCATGGTGGCCAGCGAATTGAAGGCCTGGGCGAGCGTCAGCCGCGCATGGGACTTGGAGGGATCGCCCAGGCTGGCGGTCATCGGATTGGCCGCCACCTGCACGGTGGTGACGCCCGAGGCCAGGATGAACAGGGCCAGCAGGAAGCCGGGATAGGTCCCCAGCATCGCCGCCGGGGTGAACAGCAGGCATCCCGCCGCCATGACCAGCAGACCCAGGGTCACGCCCCGCAGATAGCCGATCTTGGTCAAGAGCCAGCCGGCCGGGGCCGAGACGATGAAATAGGCCAGGAAAAAGCAGAACTGGGTCAGCATCACCTCGGCGTAGGAGAGCTGGAACATGCCCTTCAGCTTGGGGATCAGGGTGTCCACCAGCACCGTGCAAAAGCCGAAGGCGAAGAACAGGCTCATCATCAGCCCGATCAGCTTGTTCTGGTGGGCGAGGCTGGCGGATCCCGCCGGGCTCCCCTGCGGGGTCATCGTCGTCTGCACCTTGGTCTCCTCCGGATCGGCGCTTCACCTGCGCCCTTGGCGGGGACCCTAGGCGGTCTGACAGCGCTGTCAACAAAGGGGCTGCGATCAGCGGACCGGCAGGGCGCTCCGGCGCACCACGGTGCGAAGGGCGATCGAGGAGTTGATCCGCGCCACCCCCGGCAGGCGGGTCAGCAGGGTGGCGTGCAGCCGCTCCAGGTCCTCGACGTCGGCGGCGACCAGCCGGATCATGTAGTCGGCCTGCCCGGTCATCAGGTGGCATTCCATGATCTCCGGCGCCTCGGACACCGCGCGTTCAAAGGCGGCCAGCACGTCCTGGGCCTGACTGGTCAGGGTGATGCTGACATAGACCGTCAGCGCCAGGCCGAGCGCGGCGGGACTGACCGTCGCCGCATAGCCGGTGATCACCCCCTCGGTCTCCAGCGCCCGCACCCGGCGGAAGCAGGCGGACTCCGACAGATGCGCCGCTTCGGCCAGCTCGGCGTTGGTCGCGCGGCCGCGATCCTGCAGCCGCCGCAACAGGTTCTTGTCGACTGAATCCAGTTGGACTGAAGATTTCACCATCGGATAGCCATGATGCGGTGAAATCTTGCCAAACTCCTTAAGCCGAACACGGTAATTTCAAAGTTTTTTCCGGCCGCCGGGCCTAGTCTGGTGATAGTCGAAGCCCGGAGAGACCCCATGCGCGTCGGTACCGTCACTGAGATCAAGCCGCTTGAACGCCGCGTGGGCCTGACCCCCGCCGTGGTCGCCACCCTCGTCGCCCACGGCCACGAGGTCTTCGTCCAGTCCGGCGCCGGCGCTGGCGTCGGCCTGACCGACACCGACTACGCTAATGCGGGCGGCCAGATCGTCGCCGACGCCCCGGCGGTGTTCGCCGCCGCCGACCTGATCGTGAAGGTCAAGGAGCCGCAATCTTCCGAGATCGCCCTGCTGACCCCGCGCCACACCCTGTTCACCTATCTCCACCTGGCGCCGGATCCGGAACAGACCAAGGGGCTGATGGCCTCGGGCTGCACCGCCATCGCCTATGAAACCATCCTCGACGAGCGCGGCGGCCTGCCGCTGCTCACCCCCATGAGCCAGGTGGCCGGCCGCATGGCCGCCCAGGTCGGCGCGGCCTATCTGCTGGCCCCCGCCGGCGGTCGCGGCCTGTTGATGGGCGGGGTGCCCGGCGTGGCCCCGGCCAAGGTGATCATCCTGGGCGGCGGGGTCTCCGGCTTCAACGCCGCCGAGATCGCCGTCGGCATGCGCGCCGACGTCACCATCATGGACATCTCCCCGGCCCGCCTGGCCATGCTGGACGCCCACTTCGAGGGCCGCGCCCGCACCGTGCTGTCCTCGCGCGGCGCCCTGCTGGAACTGCTGCCGACCGCCGACCTGGTGATCGGCTGCGTGCTGGTGGCCGGCGCCTCGGCGCCCAAGCTGGTCAAGCGCGAAGACCTCAAGCTGATGCGCAAGGGCGCGGTGCTGGTCGACGTGGCCATCGACCAGGGCGGCTGCTTCGAGACCTCCCACGCCACCACCCATGTGGACCCGACCTATGTGGTCGACGGGGTGGTCCACTATTGCGTGGCCAACATGCCGGGCGCCGCACCGCTCACCTCGACCTATGCCCTGGGCGCGGCGACCACGCCCTACGTCCTGGCCCTGGCCGACATGGGCGTGGAACGCGCGCTCGCCGAGACCCCCGGCTTCGCCCCGGGTCTGAACATCCAGGCTGGACGGGTCGTCCATCCTGCGGTGGCTGCGTCCCAGGGCCTCCCCCACCCCTGACGACGCGACCGGGGCGGGTTCTGACGAGCATCTGGCCCGCCCCGGCCCACCAAACCGCGCATCGCCGCGCGCGCCCGCTCATTTGCCGCTAAACTCAGACGAATCTGCGCGGCGACAAGGGAACAGACGTGACGGCCCAGGCGGTGGAAGGACGGCGATCGCGCACCCGCCAGGCCTTGCTGGTCGCAGCCGAGCAACTGTTCGCCGAACAGCCCGTCGACGCCGTGGCCATCGACGACATCGTCCGCGCGGCCAAGGTCGCCAAGGGCACTTTCTATAATCATTTCGACGATCGGGACGGCCTGGTTCGCGAGATCATGGTCGCCATCCGCCTGCGGATCGAGGCCCTGGTCACAGCCGCCAACGCCGGCGTGGAGGACCCGGCGCGGCGGGTGGTCAGGGGCGTCTGCGCCTATGTCCGCTACGCCCTGGATGAGCCGCGCAGCGTCCGCATCCTGCTGCGGGTCCAACCCGCCCGGACAGCTCTGACATCGCGGCTCAACAGCGGCGTCCTGGACGACCTGGCCGCCGGTCTGAGCCAGGGGCGGTTCAACCTGGCCACCACCGAGTCCGGCATGCTGTTGATCATGGGTGTGTCCCAGGTCGCCATGGCGCGCGCCCTGGAGGACGCCGCCGTGGCCCTGCCGATCACCCAACAGCTCTGCGGCCTGCTGCTCAAGGGCCTGGGAGTTCCGGCCGACGAGGCCGAGCGCACCGCCGCCCAGGCCGCCGACGACCTCATCCGCCGGTCGGCCTAGACCGCCTCCGCCGCCAGGATCGCCCGAAGCTCGGCCTTGGCGATCTTCTCAAGCGTCGCACGCGGCAGTTCGGACACCAGCCGGATCTCATGCGGCTGCTTGAAGCTGGCCAGGGTCTCGCGGCACAGGGCCATGGCCCGCTCTGGCAACCCCAGGTCGGTCGGGTCGAGCGGGATCACGAAGGCGACCGGGACCTCGTCCAGCATCGGGTGGCGACGGCCGACCACGGCCACCTCGCGCACGCCCGACGTCTGGGCCACCACCCGCTCGATCTCCGAAGCGGCGACATTCTCGCCGCCCACCTTCAGCATGTCCTTGCTGCGGTCGGCGAAATAGAGCGACCCGTCCTCGCCCAGCCGCACCCTATCGCCGGTGATGAACAGGCCATCCGCCGTGAAGGCCTTGGTCGTCGCCTCCGGGTCCTCGGCGTATTCCGCGAACAGCGAGACGCCCCGCACGCCCTCCACATAGAGATCGCCGGTCTCGCCCGGGCCTACCGGCTTCATCTGCGCGTCCAGCACATGGATGCCGTAGGCCGGCGAGGGTCGCCCCATCGACATCGGCGCGTCGTCATGCAGGGCCGAGCCGACCGTCCCATGGGCGATGGTCTCGGTCATGCCCCACCAGCCGATGGTCTTGACCCGGAACAGGGCGTCGGTGCGCGGCGCGCAAACGCCGTTGCCCCAGAAGCGATAGCTGTGCGTCTCCGGAATCGGCTGGGTCGCGAGCGCCTGGAGGCAGAACGGCACCATCGAGGTCCAGGTGCAGCCCCACTTCAGCGAGGTCGGCCAGAACCGCGAGGCCGAGAACCTGGGATGCAGCACCACGCTGGCCCCGGCCCAATAGGCGGCCATCACCGAATAGACCTGAGCATTGGTGTGGAACAGCGGCAGGTAGACGAGATGGACATCGTCCGGTCGCAGGTCCTCATGCATCGCGCAGACCCGCGCGCCCCAGAGCGCATTGGCATGGGTCCACAGCACGGCCTTGGGCCGCGCCGTCGTGCCCGAGGTATATTGGATGCCGAACGGGGCCATCGGATCATGTGGGCGTTCGGCAAGGCCGGCTGGATCGGCGTCGATCGCCGCGAAGGATTCGGCCCGGGCAGGCAGGACAGCGTCGGACGCAGCGCCATTGTCATCGGCCGAGACCGCCAGCCAGCCCAGCTGCGGCGCGGCCCGGTCGAGATCGGCGGCGAGCCTCGGCTGGGTCACCCCACCGATCGCCCGGCTGTGATTGGCGAAATAGCTGAGCTCGTCCACCGAGGACTTGGCGTTGGTGGTGACCGGGACCAGGCCGGCATAGGCGCAGCCCAGCCAGGCGATCAGGCTCTCCGGGCAATTGTCGAAGTGGACGATGACCCGCTCGCCGGGCCTGCCGCCCCGGGCCTGCACACCCGCTGCGAACCGGCGCACGGCGACCGCGAAGTCGGCATAGCTCCAGCTCCGCCCCTCTCCCTCGAAGGGCTCCCAGATCAGGAAGGGGTGGCTGCCCCGGCGGTGGGCCTGGCCATCGATCAGGGTGCGGATATCTTGGGCTACGAACGGCGAGATCGGGCGCGGGGTCATGGGGCCGATAGTGCGACGGCCTTGGCGCACTTGGCAAGTGAGTGACTAATAGGTCATTTTGAATCTCCCAGAGCATTTGCCCCCAGATGGCGAAAAACTATGCTTTGGGGCGCACCTTGACGATGCCGTCCATTTATGAGATTTGACCATTTAGTCATTTATTGGAGCCCGCCATGATCCGGATCGAGGACATCTCCCATGTGCGCTTCGCCGCGCCTGATCTGGACCTGATGTCGGGCTTCCTGGAGACCTTCGGCCTGAGCCGGGCGGCCGGCGCGCCCGACCGCCTGTTCTTCCGCGGCGCCGGGACCGCGCCCTTTGTTCATGTCACCGAGCGCGGCGAGGCCGGCTTCAAGGCGCTCGGCCTCCGCGCCGAGAGCCCGGCGGACCTCGAGACCCTGGCGCGAGAGACCGGCGCGACGGTCGAGGCCCTTGACGCCCCAGGCGGCGGCCAGGTCGTCCGCCTGACCGATCCGGACGGCAACCTCGTCGAGGTCGTGGCCGGCCAGACACAAGTCGAGCCCCTGCCGCTCGCCGCCGTCACCCCCTGGAACACCGCCGACTCCCGGCCCCGCCAGCGGCAGGTCAAGCGCACGGGCGCGGGTCCCGCCCAGGTCCTGCGCCTCGGTCACGCGGTGCTGGACGTCAGCGACTTCCGCGCCTCCGAGCGCTGGTACAAGGACCGCTTCGGCTTCCTGACCTCCGATGAGATCCGGCTGGGCCCGGACTTCGCGCTCGGCGCCTTCCTGCGCTGCGACCGGGGGACGACGCTGACCGACCACCACACCCTGTTCCTGCTGCAGAATCCCAAGGGCCCTGGCTTCAATCACGCCGCCTTCGAGGTCCGAGACCTCGACGACCTGATGCGCGGCCACGCGCATCTGAAGGCCTCAGGCGCGACACCCCAATGGGGCGTGGGGCGCCACATCCTGGGCAGCCAGGTGTTCGACTATTGGTTCGATCCCTTCGGCCACCCGCTGGAGCACTGGACCGATGGCGATCTGTTCACCGCCGAGGACCCGCCCGCGATCAACGGACCCCAGGAATTGCTGGGCGTTCAGTGGGGCCAGGCCTTCCCGCAACCGGGCTTCTGATCGCCCAAGGACATCGCCATGAAACTCGCGACCTTCACCGCCGGCGGCGCGTCAGAACTTGGCGTCGTCCAGGGCGACCGCGTCGTCGCCGTCTCGCGCATCGCGCCCGGACTGCCGACTGGGATGATCGACCTGATCGCCGGCTGGCCGAGCCTTGAGGCCGAGGTTCGCAAGATCGCCGAGGCCGCCGCCCAGACCCTGCCCTTGGCTGAGGTCCGGCTTCAGGCCCCGATCCCCCGGCCCGGCAAGATCATGGCCATCGGCCTGAACTATGCCGACCATATCGCCGAGAGCGGTCTGGGGACGCCGGAACACCAGATCTGGTTCGCCAAGGCCGCCACCTCCGCCAGCGGCCCCTTCGATCCGATCCAGATCCCCAGGGTCTCCCCCGCCGTCGACTATGAGGCCGAGCTGGTGGCCGTGATCGGCCAGGGCGGGCGCCACATCGGCCTTGGCGACGCCCCATCCGCGGTGTTCGGCTGGTGCGTCGGCAATGACGCCACTGAGCGCGCCTGGCAGCACCGCACGCCACAATGGACGCTGGGCAAGTCCTTCGACAGCCACGCACCCTTCGGCCCCTGGATCACCACCGCCGACGAGATCATCGATCCCCACGCCCTCGGCATCCGCTGCGAGGTCAATGGCGAGGCGCGCCAGACCTCCAACACCCGCCACCTGGTGTTCTCGGTCTGGGACCAGATCGCCCATCTGTCCCAGGCCATGACCCTGGAACCCGGCGACCTGATCTTCACCGGCACCCCCGGCGGCATCGGCGCGGCCATGAAGCCGATGCGCTTCCTGCAACCCGGCGACCATGTGCGGATCGAGATCGAGGGCCTGGGCGCCATCGACAATCCGTGTGCGCTGGAGCCCCTGACGGTCGCGCCATGAGTCCTCGAACCCTTAGCGACGTCGACTGCGACGTCCTGGTGGTCGGCCTGGGTCCGGTCGGGGCGGCGCTGGCGGCCCTGCTGGTCCGGGCCGGGGTGAAGGTCATGGCGATCGATCGCTCGACCGAGGTCTATCCCCTTCCCCGCGCCGCCCATTTCGACCACGAGATCATGCGGGTGTTCCAGGCGCTCGGCGTGGCCGACGCCATTGGCCTGCACGCCCGGCCGGCCCCGGCCTATGAGTTCCGCGCCGCTGACGGCCAGGTGCTGATGCGCTTCGATCTGCCGGTCGACCGCAGCCCCTCCGGCTGGGCCACCGGCTATATGTTCAACCAGCCGGCGGCCGAGCATGCCTTGCGCGCGATCCTGGCCGCCTCGCCCCTGGCCGACATCCGGCTCGGCTGGGGCTTCCTCGGCCTGGAACAGGACGACGACGGGGTCAGCGCGCGCCTGTCGAGCCCGGCCGGCGAGCAGATGGTACGCGCCCGCTATCTGGTCGGTTGCGACGGCGCCTCCAGCTGGGTGCGCGAGACCCTGGGGATCGGCCTCGAGGACTTCCGGTTCGACGAGCCCTGGCTGGTGGTGGACGCCATCGTCCCGCCGGACGCCCGCACGCCGGACATCAATCTGCAGATCTGCGATCCGGTCCGGCCGGTCACCTGCGTGCTGATGGGCCCTGGCCGCCATCGCTGGGAGTTCATGCTGCGTCCCGGCGAGACCGCCGAGCAGGTGTTGGACGACAATTTCATCCGCCCCCTGATCGAAGCCTGGGACTGTGGTCCCCTCGAGATCGAGCGCAAGGCGGTGTACCGCTTCCATGGCCTGGCGGCCCAGACCTGGCGATCGGACCGCGTCCTGCTGGCCGGGGACGCCGCGCACCAGATGCCGCCCTTCGCGGGCCAGGGCATGTGCTCGGGCGTCCGCGACGCCGCCAACCTGGCTTGGAAGCTGGCAGCCGTGATCCAGGATGACGCTGACGCCGCCCTGCTCGACAGCTACCAGGCCGAACGCGACCCGCATGTGCGGGCCCTGATCCAGCTCGCCATCGGCATGGGCCGGGTGGTCTGCGCCACCGATCCGGCCGAGGTCGCCGCCCGCGACGCCCAGATGCTGGCGGCCCAGGCGGCCGGCGCGCCGCCGATCCCGCCCTCGGCGCCTGCCGCCTTCGAGGCGGGCGCGATCCTGGCCGGGTCGGCCGGCGCAGGGGCCTATTTCCCGCAGCCCTGGAGCCAGGGGCCAGCAGGAACCGAGCGGCTCGACGATGTCCTGGGGCCGGACGCCTGGCTGATCACGCGCGGCGTCGCAAGCCCCGGGCCGCAGGGCGTCCGGGTGGTCGCGCTCGATGATCCGGCGCTCATCCATCTCGCCCCGGCGCTGATCGCCTGGCTGGATGCGCGAGACGCCCTAGCCGTGCTGGTGCGGCCCGACCGCTATGTGTTCGGAACCGGCGCGCCGGAGGC
>NZ_CANCLE010000071.1 GCF_947378715.1 Phenylobacterium aquaticum | reverse complement strand
GACTTCAGGAACAGCCATTCCCTGTTCCCGACCGTCACCACCGCCAATGCTTCGGCCATCTCCACCGGCCACCGGTTGGGCGACACCGGCGACTTCGGCAACACCATCTATGTCGGCGCGCCCCTGCCCGCCCCGGTCAGTTCGCCCTTGCCGGGCCTGGAGAGCGACACTGTCCTGGGGGTCATGAACCAGCGGTTCGGTGGCAACTATCTGAACGAGATCAGCTTGCTGCATGCCGCTCATGACCAGGGCTTCCAGACCGCCGTCCTAGGCAAGCACGGCCCGGCCGCCATCCAGGACGCCCTGGCCCGGGACGGTACCGGGACGATCGTTATTGACGACGCGACCGGCCACGCCGGCGGCTTGCCGCTCAGCCCCGAGATCACGGCCGCCATCCGCGCCGCCGGACTGGAACCGGTCACCCCCGACCGCGCCGAGAACGCCCGCGACGGGACCAAGGATATCCCCGGCACCCTGGTCGAGAACCGGGTGCAACAGGACTGGCTGACCGCCGTCGCCACGAAGGTGCTGCTGCCGCGTTTCAAGGCGGGGGCCAAGCCCTTCGTCCTGGTGTTCTGGTCGCGCGATCCGGACGGCACCCAGCATAACCAGGGCGACAGCCTGAACAGCCTGACCCCGGGCGTGAACGGCCCGACCAGCCTGGCGGCGATCCGCAACGCCTCCGACGACCTCGCCGCCCTGCGCGCCGCCGTAAAGGCCGCCGGGCTGGAGGCGACCACCAACATCGTCATCACCGCCGACCACGGGGTGGCTGTGGCGTCCAAGGCCAGCGAGACCAGCGCAGCGGCCAGGCTCAGCTATCCCGACGTCACCGCCGGCCATCTGCCCTCCGGCTTCCTGGCCATCGATCTGGCCCAGGCGCTGAACCTGCCCATCCATGATGGCAAGGGCGCCCTCGTGGACCCCGCGAAGGGCGGCCATCCCGGCCGCGGCGCCCTGCTCGGCCCCGACCCCGCCGCGCCGCAGGTGGTGCTCGGCCCCAATGGCGGGGCGGAGCTGATCTATCTGCCGGGCCCGGACGCCAAGGCGCTGGCGCCGCGCGTCGTCCAGTTCCTGACCCAGCAGGACTATACCGGCGCGATCTTCGTCGATGACGCCCTGGGTCCCCTGCCCGGCGCCCTGCCCCTGAGCGCCGTGGGCCTGACCGGCAAGGCCCGCACCCCGCGCCCCGACATCGTGGTCAGCTTCAAGAGCTTCTCCACCGGCTGCGACCGACCCGAGCTCTGCGCGGCCGAGGTCGCCGATACCGATCTGCGCCAGGGCCAGGGCATCCACGGCACGGTCAGCCGCCAGGACACCCACAACTTCATGGCCGCCATCGGTCCCGATTTCCGCACAGGCTTTGTCGATCCGGCCCCGGTCAGCAACGCCGACCTGGCCATCACCACCGCCCATATCCTCGGGATCAAGCTGCCCAGCGTCGGCGCCGAGCGTGGCCGGGTGATGGGTGAGGCCCTGGCCGCCGACGGCAAGCCCCGCAAGGTCACGACGCGCACCCTGGTCTCCGCCCCGGCCCAGAACGGCTTCATCACCAAGCTCGACATGCAGCAGGTGGGAAAGACGCCCTATGTCGACGCCGCCGGCATGCCGGGCCGAGTGGTGGGCCTTAAGCCGTAGCGCTTGGAGATCAGCGCCGGTCGTCGATGACAGTCAGCTTGCGCACGGTCAGCTCGTCGATCTCGACATGCTTCAGCCTCAGCCGGCCCACGGCCATGCGGCCGATGGCGAGGCGGTGGATCGTCACCATGCCCAGGGCCAAGGCCCCCACCGCCAGGGCCCCCAGCGCCGCCGCCCCGACCGCCCCGGCCGGCAGGGCCTGAGGCTTCAGGGTCGGAGGCTTGGCGGCGGGTTCGGTCACCGGTCTTTCTCGCGCTCGCCGATGGCGGCCTGGGCCGCGGCCAGGCGGGCGATCGGCACCCGGAACGGTGAGCAGCTCACATAGTCCAGGCCGATCTTCTCGCAGAAGGCGATGGAGGCCGGGTCGCCGCCATGCTCGCCGCAGATGCCCAGCTTCGCGTCGGGGCGCACCGCACGGCCGCGCTCAGTGGCGATGCGGATCAGGTCGCCGACGCCTTCCTGGTCGAGGGTGACGAAGGGGTCCTTCTCGAAGATCCCCTTGTCGATATAGGCGTTCAGGAACCGGCCCGAGTCGTCGCGGCTGATGCCGAAGGTGGTCTGGGTCAGGTCATTGGTGCCGAAGGAGAAGAACTCGGCGTATTCAGCCAGGTCGCCCGCCCGGATTGCGGCGCGCGGCAGCTCGATCATGGTGCCGACCATATATTCGATGGTCACGCCCTTCTCGGCCATCACCTGCTTGGCGATACGGTCGGTGAGCAGGCGCAGGTAGCGCATCTCCTCGCCCTTGGCGACCAGCGGGTGCATGACCTCCGGGATCGGCGCGGTCTTGCCCTGGGCCACGATCTCGCAGGCCGCCTCGAAGATGGCGCGGACCTGCATCTCATAGATTTCGGGATAGGAGACGCCCAGGCGGCAGCCGCGGTGGCCGAGCATGGGGTTGGTCTCGTGCAGCTCCTTGGCGCGGCGCATCAGCTTGGCGGCGTCCAGGCCGGTGGCCTTGGCCACGGCGACCAGGTCTTCCTCGGTGTGCGGCAGGAACTCGTGCAGCGGCGGGTCGAGCAGCCGGATGGTGACCGGCAGCCCTTCCATGATCGTGAACAGCTCGACGAAGTCGTCGCGCTGCATCGGCAGGATCTTGGTCAGGGCCGCGCGGCGACCGGCCTCGTCGTCGGCCAGGATCATTTCGCGCACGGCGGCGATGCGGTCCTCGTCGAAGAACATGTGCTCAGTGCGGCACAGGCCGATGCCCTCGGCGCCGAACTGGCGAGCGGTGCGGGCGTCCAGCGGGGTCTCGGCGTTGGCGCGGACCTTCAGGCGGCGGACCTCGTCGGCCCAGACCATCAGGGTCGCGAAGTCGCCGGAGAGCTCCGGCTCGATCATCTTCACCGCGCCCGACAGCACCTCGCCCTTGGAGCCGTCGATGGTGATGATGTCGCCGGCCTTGAACACCCGGCCCCGGGCGCGGAACTCGCCCAGCTTCTCATAGATCTGGATCTCGCCGGCGCCTGAGACGCAGGGCCGGCCCATGCCGCGCGCCACCACGGCGGCGTGGCTGGTCATGCCGCCCCGGGCGGTGACGATGCCGCGCGCGGCGTGCATGCCGTGGATGTCCTCGGGCGAGGTCTCCTCGCGCACCAGTATGACCGACTCTCCGGCGGAGCCGAGGCGCTCGGCCTCGTCACTGTCGAACACCACTTTGCCGGTGGCGGCGCCCGGCGAGGCCGGCAGGCCGGCGGTGATCACGTCGCGCGAGCTGGTCGGGTCGATGGTCGGGTGCAGCAACTGGTCAAGGCTGGCGGGCTCGACCCGCATCACCGCCTCTTCCTTGGTGATCAGCCCTTCGGTGGCGAGATCGACCGCGACCTTCAGCGCCGCCTTGGCGGTCCGCTTCCCGTTGCGGGTCTGGAGCATATAGAGGCGCCCCTTCTCCACCGTGAACTCGATGTCCTGCATGTCGCGATAGTGGGTTTCCAGCTTCTCGACGACGGACTTGAACTGGGTGAACACCTCCGGGAGGGCTTCCTCCATGGACGGCGCCTTCTCCCCCATCTCCTCGCGGGCGATCTTGGTCAGGGCCTGGGGCGTGCGGATGCCGGCGACGACGTCCTCGCCCTGGGCGTTGATCAGGAACTCGCCATAGAGCCGGGCCTCGCCGGTGGACGGGTTGCGGGTGAAGGCCACGCCGGTAGCCGATGAGTCGCCCATATTGCCGAACACCATCGACTGGACGTTCACGGCCGTGCCCCAGCTTTCGGGGATGTCGTGCATGCGGCGATAGAACTTGGCCCGCTCATTCATCCAGCTGGCGAACACGGCGCTGATCGCGCCCCACAGCTGCTCCTGCGGGTCCTGCGGGAAGGGCTTGCCGAGCTCACGGGCCACGGCGGCCTTGTAGTCGATGACCACCGCCTCCCAGTCGTCGGCGCTCAAGCCGGTGTCGACGGTGACGTCCAGGCGTTCCTTATGCTCGTCCAGAATTTCCTCGAACATGTGGTGGTCGAGGTCGAGCACCACGTTCGAATACATCTGGATGAAGCGGCGATAGCTGTCGAAGGCGAAGCGGCGGTCGCCGGCCAGCTTGGCCAGGCCCTCCACCGTCTGGTCGTTGAGGCCCAGGTTCAGCACCGTGTCCATCATCCCGGGCATCGAGGCCCGGGCGCCGGAGCGCACCGAGACCAGCAGGGGATTGGCCGGGTCGCCGAAGCGCTTGGCGGTGATCGTCTCGACCGTCGCCAGGCCGGCCACGACCTGGGCGGTCAGCTCGGGCGGATAGGTCTTGTCGTTGGAATAGTAGTGGACGCAGGCCTCGGTGGTGATCGTGAAGCCCGGGGGCACCGGCAGGCCGAGCGATGACATCTCCGCCAGATTGGCGCCCTTGCCACCCAGAAGGTTCTTCATGGAGGCGTCGCCGTCAGCGCTGCCCCCACCGAAGGAATAGACCCAACGCGACTTGGAGAGCGTATCGGTCGACATCCAGAAATCCTCCTCGTGCGCCGCCGGGCCAAGCCTGGCCGATCCGGAAGCGCGATCAACAACAGACCCTATTGCCCAGCCCGGCCTTTCAGAGCCGTGAAGGGGACTCGATCAAAAAGGTCAGAGCATTTCTGAATCCGAAAAGTGCGTCACACTTTCCGGGAAACGCTCTAGCCGTTCACCAGGCTGAAGTCCGCGACCTCGCCCATGGCGTCACGGACCTGAGCCAGAAGCCGCAGCCGGTTCTCGCGTTCGGCGGCGACTTCCGAGTTCACCAGCACCTTTTCGAAGAAGGCGTCGACGGGTCGACGCATTCCCGACAAGGCACGCATGGCGCCTGCGAAATCCTCATGCTGCAATGCACGCGCCACCTCGGGCTCCGCAAGGGAAATCGCCGCGATCAGGGCGGCTTCCTCGGCCGAGGCGCCCGCCATGGGCGCGGCCGCGCCGGCCGGCAGGGCGCCCTTCTTTTCCTCGGCCTTGAGGATGTTGCCGGCCCGCTTGTAACCGGCCAGCAGATTGGCGCCGTCCTCGGTGGTCAGGAAATCCGACAGGGCCTGGACCCGGGCGACGATCCGCACCAAGTCGTCGTCGCCCAGCGCGAACACCGCATCCACCAGGTCGTGGCGCTTGCCCTGGTCGCGCAGCAGCACCTTCAGCCGGTCCGCCAGGAAGGCCAGGACCTCCTCGGCCACTTCGCCATAGGGCCGGAACGTGTAGAGCACCTTGCCTTCAGGGGCCTCGCCGGCCTTGGCGGCGCGGTCGAAGCGGATGTCGAAGTCATCCCGGGTCTCCACGACCAGGGGCGTTCCTTCCAGCAGGGCGGCGTCGAATTCCTCGACATAGGTCTCGAAGACCTCGGAGGGCGCGCGATATTTGGGGCCGAGATAGCCGGTGGTCCGCTTGGTCGAGACATAGAGCGCCCGGCCAGGATCGACGAAGCAGCGCAGAGATCCATACCAGTCGGCGACCAGCTCACGGATCGGCGCCCGGGCTTCGGACCCCAGCAGGATGCGGATCACCCCCAGGGCGGCGCGGCGCAGGGCATAGGGATCGCGCGATCCTGTCGGCTTCTCATTGATCGCGAAGAAGGCGGTGAGCGTGTCGAGCTTCTCGGCCAGCGCCACCGCCATGGTCACCGGGGTGTCCGGCGCCTCATCGGTCTGGCCGACCGGGCGATAATGGTCGCGGATGGCGTCGGCGACCACGTTCGAGAGCTTTTCCTCGCGGGCGTAGTAGCCGCCCATCAGGCCCTGCAGCTCGGGGAATTCACCGACCATGCCGGTGGTCAGGTCGGCCTTGCACAGGTGCGCGGCCAGCACGGCCTTGGCCGGATCAGCGCCCACCCGGGGCGCAATCGCCTTGGCCAGGATCTCCAGCCGCTCGACCCGCTCGGCCAAGGTGCCCAGCTTGGCGTGGAAGGTGACGCCCTTCAGCTTCTCCAGCCGGTCTTCCAGCTTCACCTTGCGGTCTTCGTCCCAGAAGAACTTGGCGTCGCTCAGCCGCGCCGACAGCACCTTGGCGTTGCCTGCCGCAATCACCTTGCCGCCGTCCGCCGCCTCGATATTGGCTACGGTGACGAAGTGCGGGGCGAGCTTGCCGGTGGCCGGGTCGCGCACGGCGAAATACTTCTGATGGGTCCGCATCGAAGTGCGGATCACCTCCGGCGGCAGGTCGAGGAACACCGGGTCCATGTCACCCAGCACCGGCGACGGCCACTCGGCCAAGCCCGCGACCTCGTCCAGCAGGCCCTCGTCGTCGACCAGTTCGAGATTGCGCGCGAAGCACAGGGTCTTGGCCTGTTCCAGGATACGGGTCTTGCGCTCCTCCGGATCGAGCACGACGAAGTGCTTCTCCAGCCCCTCGGCGTAGCGGTCGAAGTCCTTGGCCTTGAACGGCTTGCCCGATCCCATGAACCGGTGGCCCTCGGTCACGTCGCCGGCCTCGATGCCGTCGATGGAGAACGGGACCACCTCGCCGTCGAAGACGCACAGGATGCGCTTCAGCGGTCGGACCCAGCGCAGGGTCCCGCGCCCCCAGGTCATCGACTTGGGCCAGGGGAAATTGCGGACGATCTCCTCGACCATCTCGGCGACGATCGTGGGCGTCGGCCGGCCGGCGCGATGGATATGGGCGAACCACACCCCGTCCCGCTCGGTCAACTGGTCGCGGGTCAGGCCCGTCTTGCGCAGGAAGCCGTCGATGGCGGCGTCGGGCGAGCCGACGCGCGGGCCCTTCTGTTCCTCATGCCGGTCGCCCTGGGCCGCCGGCAAGCCTTCGGCCACCAGGGTCAGGCGACGCGGGCCGGAAAAGGTCTTCAACGCCTCGGGCAACAGCCCCTGGGCGGCCAGCCGCTCGCGGGCCATGCGCTCGAAATCCCTCGCCGCCTGCACCTGCATGCGGGCCGGAATCTCTTCGGAGAACAGTTCGATCAAAAGCTGGGGCATGACTTAAGCGTTCCCGCCTTCATTCGCGACCCAGGCCTCGGCGCACATCTTGGTCAGGTCGCGAATGCGGCCGATATAGCTCTGGCGCTCGGCCACGGCGATCGCGCCGCGGGCGTCCATCAGGTTGAACAGGTGGCTGGCCTTCAGCACATGGTCATAGGCCGGCAGGACGGTGATCTGGCCCTGCGGCCCCCGGCCCTCCAGGATGCGCGGCACCTGGCGCTCCATGTCCTCGAACTGCCGCTTCAGCACAGCCACGTCATAGAGGTGGAAATTGGCTTCCGACTGCTGGCGCTCGTTCTCCAGGAACACGTCGCCATAGGTCATGGGCGCCGGGCCGTCCGGGTCGTTGAAGGCCAGTTCGGTGAAGTGATTGACGCCCTGGATGTACATGGCCAGGCGCTCAAGCCCGTAGGTCAGCTCTCCGGCCACGGGGAACACGTCCAGCCCGCCCACCTGTTGGAAGTAGGTGTATTGCGTGACTTCCATCCCGTCGCACCAGACTTCCCAGCCCAGGCCCCAGGCCCCGACCGTGGGGTTCTCCCAGTCGTCCTCGACGAAGCGGATGTCGTGTAGCCGGGTGTCCAGGCCGATGGCCTCCAGCGAACCCAGATAGAGCTCCTGCAGGTTGTCGGGGTTCGGCTTCAGGATCACCTGATACTGGTAATAGTGCTGCAGCCGGTTGGGGTTCTCGCCATATCGGCCGTCGCCGGGCCGGCGCGAGGGCTGCACATAGGCCGCTCGCCAGGGCTTGGGGCCGAGCGCGCGCAGCACCGTGGCCGGATGCAGGGTGCCCGCGCCCACCTCGACGTCATGCGGCTGCAGAATCACGCAGCCTTGTTGGCTCCAATAGTCGTGGAGTTTCAGGATAAGACCCTGAAATGAGAGCGGCTTTTCGGAGGACATGTGGGGTGTGTTCGCGGGCGCAAAAAAAGTCGGCGGACCATAGGGCCCACCGACCTTCGCTTCAAGCGCAGCGCGGCTTTATCTCCGCATTGCGTCCGTCTGGGGTCGGCTCAGTTCCCCTTCGCCTTGGACCGCTTGCCCGCGCTGGACATGGGCGGATACTTGGCGCGGTTCTCCGGCGTGTCGGCGACCGGGCCGTTGGTCAGGGTGGTGGTGGTCACCGTGGCCGAGGCGTCCATGCCTGCGGCCACCGCCGCCGGGGGCGCGGTCTCGACCGTGGTCGACGCCTGGGTCCCGACTGCGGGCTCGGCGGGCATCGCCATGGACGGCGTCGCCGGCGGCTGGGCGGGGGCGGTCTGGGCCTGAGCGGCCGAGGCCAGGGTCGCGGCCGCGACGGCGGCGAGAACAAACTTGATGTTCATCTTGGCGTTCCTCGTTCCCGGGGGTCCGAGGCGCGCGGCCGCGAGGCTCCCGACTAGTTGGCGGTCGGTGCGGGCGCCGTGGCGGGCGACAGCACCTTGTTGATCACGTGGATGACGCCATTGGTGGCCATGATGTCGGCCTGAACGATCATGGCGTCATTGACCATAAGCATCTCGCCGCCATCCAGTTCCACGGGCAGGCCGGCCATGGTGCGGGCCTGGCGCTGGGCGCCCTTGAACTCCGAGCTCGGCACCGAGGCGTTGATCATGTGGTAGATCAACAGCTTCTGCAGCTCCGCGCGGTTGGCCGGGGCCATCAGCCGGGCCAGTTCGCCGGCCGGCAGGGCGGCGAAGGCCGCGTCGCTGGGCGCGAACACTGTCTCGACCTTGTTGGCCTTCAGGAAGCCGGTGAGGTTTGTGGCGTCGGTGGCCTTGAGGAACAGAGTGAACTGGCCCGAGGCCTTGAGGGTGTCGACCACGTCGCCGGCGGCGACCACGGGCGGGGCGGCGACCGGGGCCGGCGCAGCGGCGGGCGCCGGCATGGCCGCAGGGGCGGCGGCGGCGGCCGGCGTCTGAGCGGAAGCGGCGCCTGCGGCCAGGGCCATCAGGGCGCCGGCGATCAGAGAGCGGGTCGGGAGCATGGGAATCCTCGTTGGGGAGATATCGCAACGCCCCCTGCCCACAGGCCGCGCCCGAGTCAACGGATCGCACCCTGTGCGCGGCCTCGATTTCGAAGGCGCCTGCCTTAGAGGCCCGCCGACTTGGGCGCTCTCATGACACCCCCACGTCAACACCACGGCGCAGGCGCTCCGGACGCCGATATCGCCCAATCAGCAGGCGCCAAATGCCGCTTTCGCACACATTTTAGGCGCCTGAAGTCTTTTCATTGATCAAAGGTTACCGCGCAACCGCACACGGCCCTGCCGTCGATAGCGTCACTTTGCCGTCGAGGGGTCGAGTTGAGCCCCAAATTCTGACGGTCGGGAAAATCACGGGCGCGGACAGCTTTTGAGCCGCGTGGGAGCGAGCGGATGAAATTGATCATGGCGATCGTCAAACCCTTCAAGCTGGACGATGTGCGCGAAGCGCTCGTCGCCGCCGGCGTCGAGGGGCTGACGGTCTCGGAAGTGAAGGGCTACGGCCGGCAGAAGGGGCAGACGGAGATTTACCGGGGCGCTGAGTACCAGGTGAACTTCGTGCCGAAAGTGAAGCTCGAGGCTGTCGTCGATGACAGCGCCGCCGCCAAGGCGGTGGAAGCGGTCAAGGCCGCCGCCGCCACGGGCAAGATCGGGGACGGGAAGATTTTCGTTCTCAACGTCGAGGACGCTGTTCGCATTCGGACCGGCGAGTCCGGCACGGCCGCGCTCTAGGTCGCCAGAGCTCATCGGGACAAGGGGATAATCATATGAAATCATTCGGTATCAAAAGGTTGGCAGGGCTTGCCTTCGCCGCCGCCATGCTCGGGGCGCCTTTGGCGGCTCCGGCATTCGCCCAGGACGCCGCGGCGCCGCCGGCTGCTGAGGCGCCCGCGCCTCCCGCCGCCGAGGCCATGGCCCCCGCGCCTGCGCCGGCTGCGGCCCCCGCCGCCGCCGAGACCGCAGGTCCGGCCCTGTTGCCTCACCAGGTCAAGCTTGAGCTCAACTCCGGCGACGCGGCCTGGATCCTGACCTCCACCGCCCTCGTCCTCCTGATGACGATTCCGGGCCTGGCGCTGTTCTACGGCGGCATGGTGCGGAAGAAGAACATCATCGCCACCGTCGCCCAGTCCTTCGTGATCACCTGCCTGGTGACCGTGATCTGGATGGCCGGCACCTACGGGTTGGCCTTCGGCTTCAACGATAACGAAGCCCTGCAGCCCTATATCGGCAGCTTCCGGACCTTCTTCCTCGCAGGCGTGACCACCGAGACGGCCTATACGGCCGCCAAGGGCCTGCCGGAGATGCTCTGGATCACCTACCAGATGACCTTCGCGATCATCACCCCGGCCCTGATCGCCGGCGCCTTCGCCGAGCGGATGAAGTTCTCCGCCCTGCTGCTGTTCATGACCCTGTGGTCGATCTTCGTCTACGCCCCCATCTGCCATTGGGTCTGGGGTGGCGGCTTCCTGTCCAAGATGGGCGTCCTCGACTTCGCGGGCGGCACCGTGGTTCACATCAACGCTGGCGTCGCCGGTCTGATGTGCGCCCTCGTCATGGGCAAGCGAAAGGGCTACGGCACCGAGAACATGGCGCCGTCGAACCTGGTCTTCACCATGATCGGCGCCTCGCTGCTGTGGGTTGGCTGGTTCGGCTTCAACGCCGGTTCGGAATGGGCCGCTGACGGCATCGCTTCCGCCGCCATGCTGAACACCCAAGTCGCCACCGCCGCGGCCGCCCTGGCCTGGATGGTTGTCGAGTGGGTCGAACGCAAGAAGCCCGGCATGCTGGGGCTGGCCTCCGGCGCCGTCGCTGGCCTGGTCGCCATCACCCCGGCCGCCGGCTTCGTGAACCCGCAAGGCGCGCTGATCATCGGCATCGTCGCCGGCGCCGTCTGCTACGTCGGCGCGGTGTGGCTGAAGCGCATCTTCAAGTATGACGACAGCCTCGACGCCTTCGGCGTGCACGGCATCGGCGGCATCGCCGGCGCCCTGCTCACCGGTCTGCTGGCCGACCCGGCGATCAACTCGCTGGGCGCTGGCCACAGCGTGATCACCCAGGCCAAGGGCATCGCGGTGACCGCTGGCTGGACGGCCATCGCCACCCTGGTGATCCTGATGATCTGCAAGTTCACCACCGGCCTGAAGGTCTCGGAAGAGGGTGAAGTTGAAGGTCTGGACATGACCCTGCACGGCGAAGCCTTGCACGAGTAGTCCATACGACACTGGAGAGTTGGGAACGGGGGTCCTTCGGGGCCCCCGTTTTCGTTTGGGGCATGCCGTCGGGCTGTGAAGGCTCCAGGCAGTAGGGCCCACCAGGGCGTCAACGTCCGCGCCACTGCCGCTCGCCAAGTCAAGAACGAACGATGACGCCAACCGTGGCGACGGCTCACCTAACGTCCAGGAGGGTCGCGGCCAGGGCGGCTGGATGCGAAATCATTCCGAGATGGCCGAGGTCCAGCCGTCGCGTGTTCCAGCCAAGCGCCTCGGCCCGCGTCGCGTTGCGCTCGAACCCTTCGCTCAGTTTGACATAGGTCGCCGGCAGCCGTTCCCACTCGGCGTGGCAGGGCGCCTGGGCTTCCAGGAACGCCAACGGAACCTGCGGTATGTCGGCGAGGCATGTGGCCCTCGCCTTGGCGTCAGGCGCCCAGCTTTCGATGACCGCAGGGGCGAACCATCGGTCCCATCGGGCGATCAGCCCTTCGGAGGTGATCTTTCGGAGCCCGTCGATTTGTCCGCGCGGCGCCAGGTCGGCGGCGCTCTTGCCCGGATGCGGGAGGACCGCGTCGACAAAAACCAGCCCTTTCAGCCTGGCGGCGACCGCGCTCAGGCTCGGCGCAAAGGCCCCCGCGCTGCTGTGGAGGACCGCCGTCCAGGGTTCGTCGTCCACCTGCGCCACGATCCGCTGGGCCGCGCCGTCGAACCAGTCAGGCCCCGACACGCCGCCATGGTCCGCCACGCACCCGTCCTCCAGATGGGAGGCGACGAGGCTCCAGGACGCCGGCCCCAAGAATGGACTTGGTATCAGCGCCAGCCGCATCTCACCTGCCTTTGTCGAACCATGGAGGGGGACTCTAGCCGCTCTACCCAAGGCTGTCGTCAGCCTTGGGCGCCTACCCCCAGGGCCCGCCCAGCCGGCAGCGCTCGACCCACCAGTCAGGCCGCATGGCCTCAATACGTTCGGCCAGGGTCTCGGCCTCGTAGTCGCCGGCGCAGAGGGCGAAGCAGGTGGCGCCCGATCCTGACATTCGCGCGATCAGGGTCTCCGGCTCATCGGCCAAGGTCGCCAGCACATCGCCGATCTCCGGAGCCAGGGCCAGGGCCGGCGGCTCCAGGTCATTGCGGGTGGTGCGCAGCCAGCCGGCCAGCTCCTCGACGCTCTCGAAGGCGTCGGGCATGGCGGGCGCCGTGACATTGGAGAACAGGCCTGAGGCGTCGAGCGCGCCATAGACGGCTGGGGTCGACACCGCCACGCCAGGATTGACCAGCACCGCGTCGATACCGGGCAGGCCGGGCGACGGCGACAACCGCTCTCCCCGGCCCTCGGCCAGGACAGGTTGTCCCCACAGGCAAGCCGCGCCATCCGCCCCCAGGGAGGCCGCCACGGCCTCCAGCTCGGCGTCGGGCATCTGGAGCGCCCAAGCCTCGCGCAGCAGCCGCAGCACGGCCCCGGCGTCACTGGATCCACCGCCCAGTCCCGCCGCCACCGGCAGCCGTTTGTCGAGCATCAGCCCCGGCAGGACGTGCAGGCCGCCGGCCCGGGCCAGCAGGACGCGGGCGGCGCGCAGCACCAGATTGTCCCCCTCCCCGGCCAGGGCCGCCGCATAGGGCCCGCGCAGGGCGAAGCCTGCCCCCTCGGCGTCGGTCACCGCCACCCGGTCGCCCAGGTCGGCGAAGACCATCAGGCTGCACAGCGGGTGATAGCCGTCAGACGCGGGCGCGCCGACGTGCAGGAAGAGATTGATCTTGGCCGGCGCGAGGGTTTCGGCGGCCATGGCCGGTCACTGCCCGGGGATCTTGGTCGCCGCCAGGGCGTCGACCGGGCCGGGGATCTTGGTCGCCGCCAGGGCGTCGACCGGACCGGCCATCTTGGCTGCCCCCACCGGCGCGGCCGGGCCCAGGCCGGTGGCGATCTTGCCCTCGACCTCGGCCTTGAGCTTGGCTTCGGGCGCCAGGGTCAGCACCCGACGCCACTGGAACAGCGCCTCGTCGCGGCGCCCTACCCGCCAATAGGCGTCGCCCAGGTGATTGTTGATGTCGGGATCGCCCGCCTCGTACTCGACGGCGCTCTCCAGGGTCTCGACCGACTTCTTGTAGTCGCCGAGCCGATAATAGGCCCAGCCCAGGCTGTCGATCATGGCGCCCGAGTGCGGGTTCTGGCCCACCGCCTTCTGGACCATGCCCAGGGCCTCGGACAGGTGTTCGCCCCGGTCGATCCAGGAATAGCCCAGATAGTTCAAGAGCTCGCTGTCGTCCGGCTGTTGCTTCAGGGCCGCCTGCAGGTCGCGCTCGCCGTCGGCCCAGCGCCCGGCCCGGTCATAGGCCACGCCCCGGGCATAGAGCAGTCGCCAGTCGGGATTGGCGCCGATGACGCCCGACAGCACATCGGCGGACTCGGCGAACTTCTCGTTGGCGCGCAACAGGTCGGCCAGGGTGACCTGGGCCTCCTGGCCGCCGCCGGCCGCCGCCGCGTCGCGGGCCAGCTTCAGGGCCGCCGGACCATCTCCAGCGTTCTGGAAGCTCCAGGCCAGCTTGGCCTGGGCGGCGCTGTATTCCGGCGAGCCGGGCTTGGGGGTCGAATAGGCGGCGCGGGCGGCCTCGGTGTCGCCGGCCGCCTCCATCATGTCGCCGACCATCAGCCAGGCCTCGTTGCGCTGGGGATCCAGGCGCAGCGCCAGGCGCAGATAGGTGAGCGCGTACTGGGTCTGTTTGACGGCCATCATGCCGGCGCCTGGCGCGATCAGCGCCGCGGCCGCCCCTTGCTTCAGGCTGGGCGCAGGCGGGGCGCCCTTGCCGGCGGCGGCCCGGTCGCGGGCGGCCAGCAGCACGGAGTTCTGCGGCTCCTCGGTCAGGCCCTTGTTGTAGATCGCCTGGGCGTCCACGCGCCGGCCCCGACGCTCCAGGAAGCCGCCATAGGCCAACAGCATCATGTCGCCGGGAGCGTCACCCTTGGTCAGCTCCTTGAAGTCGGTCTCCGCCTCGTCATAGCGGCGCGCGCGCTCATAGAGGTAGGCCTGGCCCAGCAGGCCGAAATAATCGACCACCTTGTCGCCGCGCACCTGCGGGCGGACCAGGGAGCCGTCGGTGTCGCCGGCCATGGCCGCGGCCCAGGGCGCCAGCAAGGCGCCGGCCGAGCGGTGAACGAAGCCAAGATCCTCGGTCTTCAGCAGCGGCAGGGCGAGCTTGGGCTTGCCTTCCGCCATCGCCTCGACCGCGACCACCAGGTGGCCCAGGCGCTTGCCATTGTCGGAGGCGTCGGGGCCGTTCGGGGCCATCTGAGCGGCGCGGGTGATGTCGCCGGCCAGCACCGCAGCGGTGAAGGCCCGCTCGGCGATGATGCCGGTGTCGCCCTCGACCTCGGCGGCCTGGTTGAAATAGGCGGCGGCCTGGCTGCTGCGCCCGTCGTTCAGCGCGCCCTGCCCGGCCAGGAACAGGCCATAGCTCGAGGCGGGCCCGGTCATCAGGTCCGCATTGAGTTGAGGCTCTGCAGTGGCGCAGGCGCTCAGCAGGAGGGCGGGGGCCAGCAGGCCAGCGAAATGAAGGGCGTTACGGCGCATGCGGGGAATCTCTGCGGTTTCCGGGCCGGCCGCAAGCGCGACCGCCCGTCTCAGGGCTAAGACAGGCGGCGAATTCCGTTTTTTCTAGGTCCGCGCGAGAATTCCCCACGCGCGGACCTGCAGAAATCACATGTTCGGATAGTTGGGCCCGTCGCCGCCCTGCGGCGTCGTCCAGTTGATGTTCTGCGACGGATCCTTGATGTCGCAGGTCTTGCAGTGGACGCAGTTCTGGAAATTGATCTGGAACTTCGGGTTCTGGCCCTGCTCGTCATAGAGCACTTCATAGACCCCGGCCGGGCAGAACAGCCGCGCCGGTTCGCCGTATTTCGGCAGGTTCACCGAGATCGGGATCGAGGGATCCTTCAGCGTCAGGTGAGCCGGCTGGTTCTCGTCGTGATTGGTCGAGGACAGGAACACCGAGGACAGCTTGTCGAAGCTGATCACCCCGTCCGGCTTCGGATAGGAGATCGGCTTATAGTCCTTGGCCAGGCCCGTGGAGGCGGCGTCGGTCTTGTCGTGCTTCATCGTGCCGAAAAATGAGAACCCGCCGGTCAGGTGGGTGACCCACATGTCGAACATGCCCACCGCGCCGCCGAAGAAGGTGCCCAGCTTGCCCAGCAGCGGCTTGGCGTTGCGAACCACCTTCAGTTCCTTGGCGACCCAGCTATTCTCGAAAGCGGCCTGATACTCGACCAGTTCGTCGCTGGCGCGGCCCGCAGCCAGGGCCTTGAAGGCCTCTTCGGCGGCTAGCATGCCAGTCTTCATGGCGTTGTGGCTGCCCTTGATGCGCGGCACGTTGACGAAGCCGGCCGAGCAGCCGATGAGCGCGCCGCCCGGGAAGGTCAGTTTGGGGATCGACTGATAGCCGCCCTCGGTGATGGCTCGCGCGCCGTACGATATGCGACGTCCGCCTTCGAGGTGCGGCCTGACCGAAGGGTGGTGCTTGAACCGCTGGAACTCGTCGAACGGCGACAGCCACGGGTTCTTGTAGTTCAGGTGCGTCACATAGCCGATCGACACGTAGTTATCGCCGAAGTGGTACATGAAGCTGCCGCCGCCGGTCTTGTCGTCGAGCGGCCAACCTGTGGTGTGCTCGGCCAGACCCGGCTGATGCTTCTCCGGAGGCACCTGCCACAGTTCCTTGATGCCAATCCCGAACTTCTGCGGCGACTTGCCGTCCGACAGGTCAAACTGGGCGATCAGTTGCTTGGCCAGCGAGCCGCGCACGCCCTCGGCGATGAACACGTACTTGCCGTGCAATTCCATCCCGGGCTGATAGTCGGCGGTGGGTTGGCCGTCCTTACCGATGCCGACCACGCCGACGATGACGCCCTTCAGCGAACCGTCGTCGTTCCAGACCATCTCGGAAGCGGCGAAGCCCGGATAGATCTCGACGCCCAGTTCCTCGGCCTTGCCCGCCAGCCAGCGACAGACATTGCCCAGCGAGGCGATGTAGCAGCCGTCGTTGTGCATGAACGGCGGCAGGGCGAACATCGGCAGCGACACTTCGCCCTGCGGCCCCAGGATCAGGAAACGGTCCTTGGTCACCGGCGTCTCGAGGGGCGCGCCGTCCTGCTTCCAGTTCGGGAAGAGTTCGTTCAGGGCCTTGGGGTCGATCACCGCGCCGGAGAGGATGTGGGCGCCGACTTCGGAACCCTTCTCCAGCACGGCCACCGAGATCTCGGTTCCGGCCTGTTCCGCCAGTTGTTTCAGACGGATCGCGGCCGACAGGCCGGCAGGCCCGGCGCCGACGATGACGACGTCGTATTCCATGGCTTCGCGTTCGACGGCTTCGCTCATGACCCCTCAAGCTCCCGATTTTTCCGCCCCCGCCCGCAGGCGTGTGCGAAGCGGCGTTGATCCCTTGGCCCGCTTATCGTTAGCTAGCGCGCGTGCGGTCAAGCGCCAACTCCGCCGCAGGACGATTTCGGACCCCCGCCAGATGAACGCCCATCCCTCAGCCGTCGCCGAAAGCCTGCTCGCCTTCTGGGCGGAAGCGGGCGTCGACGCCATGCTGCTGGATGCGCCCATCGACCGCATCGAGGCCGGCAAGTTCGTCCAGCCCAAGCCGCCGGAGAAGAAGCCGCTGATCGCGGCGGCGCGGCCAGTGGTCAACGCCGGCCCGGACATCTCGGCGAGCGTCGCCGTGGCCCAGGCTCTGGCGGTCGCCGCCCAGGATCTCGACCAGCTCAAGGCCGCTATCGCCGCCTTCGATGGCTGCCCGCTGAAGTTCGAGGGCGCCGCCCATCAGGCGGTCTTCGCCCGGGGCGCCCCCGACGCGCCGTTGCTGATCATCGGCGAGGGTCCAGGCGCCGAGGAGGACCAGCGCGGAGAGCCCTTCGTCGGCCGCGCCGGTCAGCTGCTGGACAAGATGCTGGCCGCTGCCGGCCTCACCGGCCGGGTGTTCATCACCAACACCGTCTTCTGGCGGCCGCCCGGCAACCGCGCGCCCACTGTCACCGAACAGGCCGTCTGCGCCCCGTTCCTGGAACGCGCCATCCAGCTGGTGAACCCCAGGATGCTGCTGCTGGTCGGCGGCCCGGCCGCCAAGTCCATGCTGAAAAAGGAAGAGGGCATCCTCGCCCTGCGCGGCCGCTGGTTCGAGTGGAAGAGTTCCGACGAAGCCCTTGAAATCCCGGCCATGCCGACCCTCCACCCCGCCTTCCTGCTCCGTCAGCCCGGCGCCAAGAAGAAGGCCTGGAGCGACCTCCTGACCCTCACCGAACGGCTGGATCGCCCGCATCGCCCGGAGGGGTGATTTAAAATTCGCTCATCCCCGCGCAGGCGGGGAGCCAAGCTGAGGCCATTGCCCGCGCATCAGGCGTGCGCCATAGGCAGGAATGCAATGGGCCGCATTGGCTAAGATGCCATTCCGCTAGACGGACTCAGCAAGGCTGCCGGTCACAGCAAAACGTCCAAGGGATGGCATAGACAGTCGATGCCGCGCGATCTCCGCATTTACCTGATCCGCCATGGCGAAAGCGAAGCGAACCTCGATAAGAGCGTGAACGCGCTGCTACCGGATCACCGCGTTCCCCTCTCTGTCGAGGGACTGCGACAAGCCGCGGAGGCTGGTGAGATACTTCGCTCCCACCTCAGTGAAACCGCGCTCACTGGGCAGGCCTCCAGATCGGATTTTGCGCCACCAAAGATTCGCATGTGGCGATCTCCCTACCTGCGAACTCGGCAAACATCTGATGCGATCCTTAGGGCGCTCGGCGGTCTTACCTCCGACGGTGGCTTGGTATTGGATGTGAAGGAAAAATCCCAACTTCGCGAACAGAGCTTTGGTCTATTCGACGGGGTACCGGATCAGGATCTCCCGAAATTGTTCCCAAGAGAACATGCCTTGTATCAGAAGGCCGAGCAGCACGAGGGGCGCTTCTGGGCGCCGATGCCAATGGGAGAAAGCCGCTGTGACGTCGCTGAACGCGTGCATGCGACTTTCGGTACATTTCATCGCGACGCCGAGCGTCACGATATTCATGACCTCATTGTCGTCTCCCACGGCGTAACCATCCGCGCCTTTGCCTATGCTTGGTTAGGATATGAATGGGAGTGGTTTGAACGCCAACCGAACCCGGGAAACTGCAGCATTTGGATGATCGAGGGGAATGTCGATCGAGGCTTCATTCACAAGGGATGGTCCGCTACCGCCGGCCACAACGCTCAAGAGAAGCGGGAGAGCGGAGAAATTTCGACCTAGGCTCAATGACGCCCCACCGCCCTAGCGATCCTCCCACCGTCTCCTCAATTCCTGGCGTCGACAGCCGCCCCGCTCGCGCGCACCACTCCTCACCACACCGAGGAGCCCCGTCATGCAGGCCTATCGATTCGATAGCTTCGCGAGCCTTGATGAACTGCGGATGCGAAGCGAACCCGATCCCGTGCCCGAGCGCGGCGAGGTGCTGGTCCGCGTCCACGCCGTCTCGCTGAATTTCCGCGACCTCGCCATGGTCCGCGGCCGCTATCCCCGCCCCTGCCATCCGGGCCTGATCCCGACCAGCGACGCGGCCGGCGAGGTCGTGGCGGTCGGCGACGGGGTCAGGGCCTACAAGCCCGGCGACCGGGTCATGGGCGCCTTCCATCCCCGCTGGTTCGGCGGCGACATGCCCGCGACCATCGCCGCCGACTCCTATGGCGCGGAAGGCGACGGCTGGCTCACCGAACTCAAGGCTGTCAGCCAGGAGGCGATCGTGCCCCTGCCCGACGGCCTGACCTATGAGGAGGCGGCCACCCTGCCCTGCGCCGGTCTGACCGCCTGGACGGCGCTGACCGGTCGCACCCCGATCCGAGCCGGTCATTCGGTGCTGATCCAAGGATCGGGCGGGGTATCCGTCTTCGCCCTGCAGCTGGCCCGCGCGGTCGGGGCGACGGTCATCGCCACCACCTCCAGCGATCGCAAGGCCAAGCAACTGATGGAGATGGGGGCCAGCGCCGTCGTGAACTATGTGGACGAACCCCAGTGGGGCAAGGCGGTCCGGGCGCTGACCGGCGGGCGCGGCGTGGATCGGGTGGTCGAGGTCGGCGGTCCCGGCA
>NZ_CANCLE010000070.1 GCF_947378715.1 Phenylobacterium aquaticum | reverse complement strand
CAGCGATGACACCACCTTTGCGGCGGGGGGGCGGTGGGCGGATAGTTCCAATGTTCGGTTCTGGGAGGGGCGGCCGCAGACGATCGGCGGGTGGGAGGCGCTATCGTCGGATGTACTGACCGGGGTCTGCCGCAGTGTGTTCAACTGGACCGATCTGGCGGCGGTCAACAATGTCGCGTTCGGCACCCACTCGGCACTGCAGGTCTGGCTGGGCGGCGCGCTCTACAGCATCACCCCGACTGCGGGCCTGCCCGGCGTCACCCTGGGGGCCAATCCGCTGGCGGTGGTCAACGGGAGCTACAATGTGGCGGTGACCCAGCCGAACCATGGCCTGACGGGCGGCAGCGTCGTGACGCTCAGCGGGGCTGCCCCCGTGGGCGGGATCACGCCCAACGGGACCTATTCGGTGGCCTATGCGCCCGACGCGAACACCTTTGTGGTGATCCATGGGTTTCCAGCGACCTCGACGGCGGTCGGCGGAGGCTCGGCGGTGACCAGCCGGACGCAGGCCGCCTTCCTGAGCGGCAATATCAATGGCACGGGCGGCGCGGGATACGGCACGGGCGCCTATTCGACCGGAACCTATTCCAGCCCCTCGGCCAGCGACTATTTTCCCCGCACCTGGAGCCTGGGCGCCTGGGGTCAGAACCTGATCGCCAGCCCGCGCGGCGGGACTATCCATGCCTGGAGCAACGTTACGGCCACGCCGGCGGCGCCGCTGCTGAACGCGCCGGCCCAGGTCACCTATTGCCTGGTCGCGCCGCAGGACCAGGTCTTCGCCCTGGGGTGCAATGAGGAGGCCTCCGGCGTCTTCAACCCGCTGTGCATCCGCCATTGCTCAGTACGCAACAACACCGAGTGGAGCACAGGGCCCAGCACCACGGCGCGGGAGTATGTCTTGCCGGGCGGCGGCCGCATTGTGGCCGGCCGGGTGATTGGGTCCTCCCTGCTGGTCTGGACCAGCCACGCGCTCTTCCTGGGAACCTTCCTGGGGTCGCTCAGCCAACCCTGGCGGTTCGACCGGGTGGGCGAGAAGTGCGGCCTGATCGGCGCCAACGCTGCGGTGGTGGTCGGGCAGAGCGCCTATTGGCTGGGTCCGGACCTGCAATTCTATCAGTATGACCTGGGCGCCGCGCCCCGGCCGCTGATCTGTCCGATCCGGGACGAGATGGCCGACAACTTCGCCCAATCCCAGGGCGACAAGGCGACGGCCTCGTCCGTGTCGGCGTTCGGAGAGGTGCGCTTCGACTATCCCGACGGCCGCGACGGCCTGGAGAACAGCCGCTACCTGACCTATTCGCTGCTGGAAGGCGCGTGGTCGCGCGGCGTGATGGCGCGATCGGCCTTTGTCGACGCCGGGCCCTCACCGTCGCCGATCGGCGTGCGGCCTGACGGTGCGATCTATTGGCATGAGCGTGGCGCCAGCGCCGATGGCGCGCCGATCGCCTGGTTCATCGAAACGGCCGACCAGTATCTGTCGGAGGACCAGACGGTTCTCGTCCGCGGTGTCTGGCCCGATTTCGCCCATCAGGTCGGACCCGCCACCCTGTCGGTGACCGCGCGCCTGAAGCCTCAAGACCCGGAGACCTCCTCCTCGGTTGTGGCGCTGTCGCCTGGCGATGATCGGGCCGATCTGCGGGCTTCGGGCCGACTCTTCCGCGTGCGGTTCTCGGGCGAGTCCTCGCCTGCGCGCTGGCGGCTGGGCCGGACGGTGTTCGATGTGGCGGCGGCCGGCGGCCGCTGATGTCCTGGTCGCGATGGCGCGCCTGGCTGTTGCCGGCCCTGGAGGACGGGACGGAGGCGGAACTGTTGGCGGATTTGCGCGGCGGTCGGGCGCAGCTTTGGGCCGGCGAACGCGCCGCCATGGTGACCCAGGTCGCAGATGAGACCGCCGGGCGGGCGCTGCATGTCTGGCTGGCCGGAGGCGACCTCTCCGACATCCTGGCGCTGAAGCCGGGCGTGGAGGCCTGGGGCCGCGCCCAGGGGTGCGACTACGTGACAATCAACGGCCGGCGCGGATGGGCGCGGATTCTCAGATCCGATGGCTTCACCCGGATCGGCGATGAACTCTGCAAGAGGCTCTGATGGGTAAGAAGAAAAGCAAGACCAGTTCGCAGGAGACCAGCCACAGCGTGACGACCCCCAACAATCCAAGCTGGGTGGATGACGCGGCGGGGTCGCTGAACAGCAGCATCCAGAAGTACGGCCAGACCGACCCCTATTCCCGTGTGGCGCCCTTGTCTGACCTTGAGCGTCAGGCGGCGAGCGGGGCTTCGCAGCTGGGCGGCGGCGGCGATCCGGACGCGGTCGGGGGAACGAACTGGTTCTCCAACCTCATGCAGGCGCCGGCGCCGAGCGTGAGCTCGGCCAGCCTGCTCGACAATCTGGGGGCCTATATGAACCCCTATCGCGACCAGGTGACCAATGCCGCCATGGCGGACTTCGACGCCGACGCGGGCCGAACGCGAGC
This sequence comes from Phenylobacterium aquaticum, assembly GCF_947378715.1. Classification (GTDB taxonomy): domain Bacteria; phylum Pseudomonadota; class Alphaproteobacteria; order Caulobacterales; family Caulobacteraceae; genus Phenylobacterium; species Phenylobacterium aquaticum_A. Next base: position 16,855 of record NZ_CANCLE010000070.1, on the reverse strand, counting down.
GACCCAGGATCTGGCGCTGGCCGGGCAGGGCGCGTTCGGCGGCTCAGGCGCGGCCCTGACCAGGTCGCTGACCGAGAGCGAGCTGGCGCGGGCGCGCAACAGCCAGCTGTCGAAGCTCAACTCCGACATGTTCAACGCCGGCGCAACCCTGTCGGGCCAGGACGCCGATCGACGCCAGCAGGCCTCGGCCGCCAATGCCCAGCTGGCGCAACAGAACGCGCAGTGGCGTGGCCAGTTGGCGCTGGATCGACAGGCGGGCGACCGGGCCAATGTCGCCACCCAGGCGGCGCTCGGCCAACAGCTGCGGGGCGCCGATCAGGTCTATCGGGACGCGCCGACCACCGCCCTGTCCAAGCAGATCGAGATGTTCTCGGGCCTGCCGCTGCAGCTGTTCCACGGGCAGACGAGCGATTCCAACGGCACGAGCAATTCGACCCAGACGACCAGCGGAACGACCCTGGGGGACATAGCGGGGCTTCTGAGCGGAGCTGGGTCGTTGATGAGCGGGGCCGGGGCGATAGGCGTCCACGTCAAATAGACGGAGCATTGAGGCAAGTGCCGACAGATCAAATGATCAAAGACTCGTTCCAGCAGGCCCAGATATTCACTCTCAACCAGATCGGCGAAAATGTCGCGTCTCAGACCGCGCGCCTGGAGAAACTTAGCGCCAAGATGGACGACGTACGCGAGCGCCTCGTCCGGCTTGAAGCCCAGGAGGCCGGCAAGCTGGTGGATGCGGTTCGGCGTGAGTTGCAATCGGCCCTGTCGCGCATCGACGACCTTGAAGCGCAGCGCGATCGGGTGTTCGGCGTGGCCGCCTTCTGGTCCTGGCTGGCCCGGGTCGGCCCCTGGCTGGCGGCGGGGCTGGGCGCGTTTCTCGCCGGCGCCAGCCTGAAGGGCGGGGGGCGTTAGCCCCGGCCGGAGAGCTTGTGGAGATAGTTGGCGATGTCGATGGGCCAGGCGGCGGTCAGGCCGTCGAAGCGCTCCCGGTCTCCGGAATAGAGGCTGCGCAGGGCTTCCTCATAGCCGGGCAGATCCCCGGCCAGCACGGTCATGGCGCGGTGCAGGGCTTCCTGCGCCTGCCGCGCCTGGTCGGCGTCGAGGTTGTCGCGACGGGCGGTGTCGACAAGACGCCGGAGCGCCGCCGAAGCGCCGCCCGGCTGGGTCGCCAGCCAATCCCAGTGGCGGGGCAGGAGGGTCACTTCCCGCGCCGTCACGCCCAGCTTGGGGCGTCCACGCGCCGGCTTCTCCTGAGGAGAAGGCGCCTGGGGCGTCGCCGCCGGGTCCACAGCTCGGCCGGTCTGGTCGGAGAGGATCACGAGGTGCGTGGCGCCCGCTTCGGCCTCAGCCTGGGCGGCGGCCGAGGCGATCGCCAGCGGCCCGCTGACCAGGCGGCGGGCGCCCGAGAAGGCCGTGTAGGTTTCCGCGTCTTGGTTGACGGACATGTCGGGCTCCTGGTCGGACGAGATTACTACCCGGATGAATATGACTTCCGCAAGCCGCAGGGCGTGGGCCGGCGTCCAGGCTGGCGTTGGCCTTCCGGCCCACGCCGATATTTTCCCCGGGCCAAGGCGCCCGTCGCCAGAAAGGAATTCCAGATGAGTGAGGCTCAATCCGGCGCGCCGAGCCGCGCCGACACCTATGCCGAGATCCTCGCCCAGGCCGCCCAGACGGCGGCCCTGCTGGCGGATCGCAACGCCGCCGCCGATGGCAAGGACTGGTACCGATCCAAAGGCGTGGTCGGCTCCTCCGTCGCCGCCCTGGGCATGGCCCTGCTGCCCCAGGTCCTGGCCGCCAGCCACGCCTCGCCTGCAACGGGCCAGGCCGTGACGTCGGCCGTGGTGGTGGGCGGATCGCTTGTGGCGCTGGTCGGCCGCCTGACCGCCAAGCGTGCGATCAAATAGCCGGATGGCGGGCCACAAGCCGCCGAACACGTCGCGCGTCACCCCGTTGGGAGGCGGAAGAGTCGTGGGGGAATGGGTGAGGATGTTTCCCCAGCCCTTTGCTGGGCTGGGGAAACATGGTGCCGCCGGGCAGGATTGAACTGCCGACCTCAGCCTTACCAAGGATGCGCTCTACCACTGAGCTACGGCGGCGAAAGGCGAGGCGGGGGCTATAGCCAAACACGAAGCCCGCGTGAAGGGGAAAAGCGGACGAAAGCGCACTTGACCTGTTCGCCCCTTCGCCGCACCCCTGGTTTTCATGGAAAAGGCTGACAAATCCGGGACGGAGCGCCGCGAGGCCAAGCTCGCCGAGGCGTTGAGAGCCAATCTGCGGCGCCGCAAGGCGGGCCACGAGGCGTCGCCCGTCCCAAAGGCTGCGCCGAAAGCTGATTCCTGAGCGCGGCTATCCCTTGACGGTGACCTCGAATGGCAGGAGCAGGGGCTCAGCGCCGGCGGCGCCCAGGGGCAACGCATCCAGGGTCGTCGGCGCGCACGAGGACGGGGACCGTGGCCGAATATTCGCCTCTGAGACTGCTCGCCAACGACGCCGATGACCTGCAGGTTATGGCGACCACCCTGCAGGATGCGGTGGCGAAGATCGGCGACGTCCGCTTCGACGCCAAGGGGCGGTTGCTGACCGTCGTCTTCAATCGATTCTGTTGGGAGGCCGGGGGCGGCTCCCGCGTGCGTTCGGGCTTGCAACTGGGTTCAGTGCTGGAGGTCAAGGCCAGGCGTCTGCGCCGGGGGGCCAAGGACGCCGTGATCGAATTGCTGACCCTGACCTTTGAGCCGGGCGAGGCGCCGGGCGGCGTTCTCATGTTGAGTTTCGCCGGCGGTGGTGACCTGCGGGTGGCTGTGGAATGCATCGACGCGGTGCTGGCGGACGTGTCCCCGCCGTGGCGCACCCGCCGCACGCCCGGACATGATCTCTCCGGGACGTAGCGCTTCGGCCCTGGCGTCGCTAAGTAGCGCCCATGCGCCGTTTTGACTTTTCAGAGCCCGGCTTCGCGGCCGCCTTCGCCGCCTTCATCGACGAGCGTCGTGAGACGCCGGAGGAGGTCGACACCGCCGTTCGCGACGTGTTGGCCGCCGTGCGCGCCGAGGGCGTGGACGCCCTGCTGCGGTTCGGGAAGCAATTCGACAGAGTGGAACTGACCGAGGCGGGCTTGAGGGTCAGCGCTGAGGAAATCGAGGCGGGCGCTGCGGCCTGTTCGCCCGAGGTGCGAGAAGCCATCGCCTTCGCGGCGGCGCGTATCCGCGCCTATCACGAACGCCAGCGTCCCGCCGACCAGTGGTTCACAGACGAAGCCGGGGTCGAACTGGGCTGGCGCTGGACGGCGCTGGAGGCCGTGGGCATCTATGTTCCGGGCGGGCGGGCCGCCTATCCGTCCACCGTGCTAATGAACGCCGTGCCTGCGGCTGCGGCGGGGGTCGAGCGGATCGCCATGGTCACGCCGCCGGGCAAGCTGCAGCCGGCGGTGCTGGCGGCGGCCAAGGCGGCGGGGGTCACCGAGATCTGGCGGGTCGGCGGGGCTCAGGCGGTCGCCGCCCTGGCCTATGGCGCCGGGCCGATCAAGCCGGTGGACAAGATCGTCGGGCCGGGCAACGCCTTCGTCACCGCCGCCAAGCGCCGGGTCTATGGAACGGTGGGGATAGACGCCCTGGCTGGCCCCTCTGAAATCGTGGTGGTGGCCGATGGCGCCAATGATCCCGACTGGATCGCCGCCGACCTGCTGTCCCAGGCCGAGCATGACCCCGCCGCCCAATCCATCCTGATCACCGATGACGCAGCCTTCGCCCAGCGAGTGGCGACCTCGGTCGAGGCGCAACTGACGACGCTGGCGACCGGCGTCGACGCGGCGGCCTCGTGGCGCGACCACGGGGCGATCATCCTGGCGCCCCTGGACGAGGCGCCGCGGCTGGTGGACCTGATCGCGCCGGAGCACGTTGAATTCGCTATGGAAAACCCCGAGCGCCTGTCCGACCGCGTGCGGCACGCGGGAGCGATCTTCCTGGGCCGCCTGACGCCGGAGGCGATCGGCGACTATGTGGCGGGTTCCAACCACGTGCTGCCGACCAGCCGAGCGGCCCGGTTCTCGTCGGGCCTGTCGCTTTATGACTTCATCAAGCGGACCTCGATCGTGAAGTGCGACGAGGCGTCGTTCGGCATTCTGGGGCCGCACACGGTCGCCCTGGCGGAGGCCGAAGGCCTTCCGGCCCATGCGCGTTCGGCCGCCATCCGCCTGGGAAATCGCGCCAAGCCAAGCTGAACGAAACCTGTCAGCCCAGCCCGGAGGCCGTTCAGGGTCGCCGTCCTAGGGTGTGGTCATCGGAGCTCATGAGGCTTCGGACGCATTCTTGAACGGAGACATCCCATGCGGACCAATCTGACCCCCAAGCTGATGCGCGGCGTGGCTGCGGCGATGCTGGCCGGCGCGATCGCGGCCGGCGGCGTCTCAAGCGCTTCCGCCCAGGACTATCGCGCCGCGACCGGCGGCGGCCTGGGTTCGGTGGTGAGCTGCGACGCCCCTGGCGGCAAGCAGGCGGGCGGCGCCCTGATCGGGGCCCTGCTCGGCGCGGCCGCCGGCTCGAACCTGGCCAAGCATGACCGCGGGACCGGCACGGCTGTCGGCGCCGTGGTTGGCGCGGCCACGGGCTCCTATGTCGGCTGCAAGATGCAGCGCGACGCCCAGGCCCAGGCCGCCTACGGCTATGAGCAGCCCTATGCCGCGCCGGCCACCTACAGCCATGCCGGGGTCAGGCTGTCGGGTCAGGTCTCGCCCGCTAAATATGTCCGCGAAGGCGGCCTGTTCGCGGCGAACACCAAGCTCAACCTGCGCGGCGCGCCGACCACGGCCGCGCGCAAGGTGGGCCAGCTGCAGGCCGGTGAGCGCTTCCAGGCCCTGGCCCGGGTGCGCGGCACGGACTGGATCCTGGTCGGCCAGAACGGCGTCGGCGTGGGCTATGTCCACGGCGCCTATGTCCGGCCGGCGTCCGGCTACCAGTACGCCAGCTACTAGACCTTCGGTCCCTCCCCGAACACCTTCCGCGCCCGACGCCTCCGCGTCGGGCGCCTTTTTTTGTTTCTTCGACCCGATTGGGCCAAGGGCAGGATGACGTTAGGAGTTGGTTTGCAATAATGCAGTCGGAGCCTCCCGCCCGCGACACCCATGGCCGACGAAGACCGCAAGACACACCGCCTGCAGAGCGTCGAGATCGACGAGGATTCCCTCGCCGCGGTTTCGCGCGACCAGGAGCAGGAGCGGCAGATCGCGATTTTCGATCTGCTGGAGGAGAATTTCTTCTGTCCTGAGGGCGCGGCGAGCGGCCCCTATGACCTGAAAATGGGGCTGGTCGAGAACCGCCTTGTTCTGGATGTCACGGGGCCGGGCTATGAGCGCCGCCACATTCTCTCGCTGTCGCCGTTCCGCAGCTTGATCAAAGACTATTTCATGATCTGCGAGAGCTATTATCAGGCGATCCGCAACTCGACGCCTTCGCAGATCGAGGCCTTGGACATGGGACGGCGCGGCCTGCACAACGAGGCCTCCAACCTGTTGCGCACACGGCTGACGGGCAAGATCGAGACCGATCTGGACACGGCGCGCCGGCTTTTCACCCTGATCTGCGCCCTGCATTGGCGGGGCTAGGCGGCCGTGGCGTCTGACGCGGCCCGCCCGCCCCTGCCTGGCGCGGTCCTGTTCGCCTGCAATTTCAATCGCGTGCGCTCGCCCATGGCCGAGGCCCTGCTCAAGCGAATGTTGGGCGACCGGATATTTGTCGACAGCTGTGGTCTCAGGCTCGATCGCGGGGAGGCGGCCCGGGGCGCCGATCCGTTCGTTGAGGCGGTGATGGCGGAGCTCAGTTGCGATCTGTCCGACCACCGTCCCAAGACCTTCGACCAGTTGGAGGACAGCTCCTTCGATCTGGTGGTGTCCCTGACGCCGCAGGCCCAGCACCGGGCGGTGGAACTGACCCGGGGCAGGGCGGCGGAGATCGAGTACTGGCCGATCCAGGATCCGACCCAGTCGGAGGGCTCACGCGACGCCCGGTTGAGCGCCTATCGGGAGGTTCGCGACGCGCTCGCCGCCAGGATCGCCGAGCGATTCGGCCCCGTGCGCTGACGTCCCAGTCGACCGGCGCGGGGCCAATGCGCTATAGTATGTGTCTGTCCACGGCTCGCGCCCCGATTCCGGCGTGGGCCGTTCATTTTATCGACGTCCAATTCGGAGCCTCTATGGCTAAAGAAGAACTCTTGGAATTCCCGGGCACGGTCAGTGAAGTCCTGCCCAACGCGACGTTCCGCGTGAAGCTGGAGAACGATCACGAGATCATCGCCCACACCGCCGGCAAGATGCGCAAGAACCGGATTCGGGTCTCGGCGGGCGACAAGGTGCTGGTCGAAATGACGCCCTACGACCTGACCAAGGGCCGCATCACGTTCCGCGTCCGCTAGCCGGCGCTTGCCGCGCATGACGACGCCGCGCCTGGTGCTGGCCTCCGCAAGTCCCAGGCGGCTCGATCTCCTGGCCCAGATGGGCCTGACCCCCGACCGGGTCGACGCTGCGGAGATCGACGAGTCCCCCCTGAAAGACGAAACCCCGCGTCGGCTTGCGCTGAGGCTGGCTTGCGCCAAGGCGGCCAAAGTCGCCCAGGCCCATGCCGGGGCCCATGTGCTGGCGGCCGACACGGTGGTGGCCGTGGGTCGGCGCGTCCTGCCGAAGGTCGAGACTGAGACGGAAGGCCGCCAATGCCTTGAGCTGCTCTCCGGCCGGGCGCACAAGGTGCTCACGGCGGTGGCGGTGACGGCTCCGGACGGCCGCCAGGCCAGCCGCCTGGTCGAGACCCGGCTGCATTTCAAGCGCCTGACCGAGGCCGAGATCGAAGCCTATCTCAAATCCGGCGAAGGCGTCGGCAAGGCCGGCGGCTATGCCGTCCAGGGCCGAGCCGGAGCCTTCGTCATGGCCCTGCAGGGGTCCTATACCGCCGTGGTCGGCCTGCCGCTCTATGAGACGGCCTGCCTGCTTGAGGGCCTGGGCTTTCGGTCATGAGCGAGCGCCGCCTGTTCCTGGATCGCGGCATCGGCGAGAATCGTGGCGTCGTCCTGCTGGACGGCAAGCCCGAACGCCTGCTGATTGAACGCGACGACACCCCGCCCGCCGCCCGGCTGGGCGCACGCCTGGCCGCCCGGGTGCGCAAGGTTGAGCCAGCTTTCGCCTCGGCCTTCCTGGACATTGGCGACGGGCTGGAGGCCCTGCTCAGCTTCAAGCCCGAGGCCCGACCGGTCGAGGGCCAGATGCTGGAAGTCGAGCTTCGCACCGAGGCGCGGGCCGGCAAGCTCGCCACGGTTCGGGCCCTGGGGTCCTCGGATGGCAAGCCCAGGCTTCTGGCCGCCGCGCCGGACCTGGCCGAACAGCTCACCGCCTTCGCCCGGGAGGGCCGGGTGGTCGAGGGGCGCGAGGCCCGCCAGATCGCTGACCGCGCCGAGATAGAGGCGCTGGAGACCGTTCACGCCCTGGCCGGCGGCGGCGACATCGCCATTGAACAGACCCGAGCCCTGGTGGCCATCGATGTCGATCTGGGCGAGCGCAAGGGCCAGGACGCCAAGCGGCTGACGCGACAGGCCAATATAGCCGCCCTGGGCTTGGCCGCGCGCCTGCTGCGCCTCAAGGGGTTGGGCGGCATCGTGGTCATAGACCTGGTCGGCCGGGGCCATGACGCCACCGCCCTGATGACCGCCGCCCGCACGGCCTTCGCCCCGGACAATCCGGGCGTCTCGATCGGCCCCGTGGGACGGCTGGGCACCATGGAACTGTCGATTCCGCGCCGCGGCCGCGCGGTCCGCGAGATCCTGCTGGACGCGCAGGGGGAGGCGACCGATCAGACCGTCGCTCTGCGTCTGATCCGGGCGATTCAAACCGAGGCGCAGGTCCACGGCGGCGCGCGACTGACCGCCGCCTGCGCACCCCGGATCGCGAGCCTCGCCAAGCCCTTTGCGGAAGCCTTGGCTGGCCAGATCGGCGTGCGCTTCACGATCACGCCAGACCCGGCCATGCCGCGCGACCGGTTCGAGGTCAGAATCGCATGACCAAGCCCGTCTGCGCCATTTGCGGTAAGCCCATGCAGCCGGACTATCGTCCGTTCTGTTCGCGGCGCTGCGCCAATGTCGACCTGCAGCGCTGGCTGACCGGCGGCTATGTCGTGCCGGCCACGGAAGAGGACGAACGTCTCCCCGACAACGAGGACGAAAACTAGCATCGGCCTCGCTGGACACGGGCGCGACCCTCTTCTATAGACACGCCTCCGCGTCGTCGGACCCAAGCCTGGGTAGCTCAGTTGGTAGAGCAGTGGATTGAAAATCCACGTGTCGCTGGTTCGATTCCGGCCCCAGGCACCACTTCCCCAAATTGCAAGTCGCTGCCGTCAGCAGGCCGTTCGGGCCGCTGGGCCAAAGGCCTTGCGCACGGCCCGGGCCACATCTTCCAGCATGTCGGCCACGGCCTCGTCCGTGATGCCGGGCGTCACCCCGCCATGATGCCGATGATCGATGACGTTGAGACCGCAGACCCCGGCCAGATGTCCGTCGAAGTGCTGGCGCAGGGCCGACAGTGCGCCGGTCTCCTCAACCCAGCGGTCTGGTGCGCCGGAGGATGAAAAGCTGATCAATTGGCGGCTGGAGAGCAGGGGTTCGGTCCCGCCGCTGGCCGGCGCATAGCCGAAGCCCAGGCCGAACATGCGGTCGGCGTAGCCCTTCAGGATCGCGGGCGGGGCGTTGAACCAGAAGGGGTAGATGAAGGCGAACACGTCGGCGTCGGCGACCAGGGCGCGTTCGGTGGCGATGTCGGGCGCCGGGTTGGCGCCCTTGGGACTCGGGAGTTCGCTGGCCTTCAGCCGGGGATCGAAATCCATGGCGTAGAGGTCGCGGACCAGAACCTCCTGGCCCATGGCGCGCACGGTCTCGGCATAGGTCCGGCCGACGGCGGCGGTGAAGCTGTCCTGCGAGGGGTGGGCGATGATCACGGCGTGTTTCATGGCGGGTCTCCTCGCGGCAGGGTAGCGCCGATCCGGACGATCGCCTTGATTTCGGTCACGGCGGGACCACGCCCAAGTCGGCACAGTCCGGCCGGCAGGGGGACCGGATGATCCAGGACGACAAGGCGAACGGCGTGTTCGCGCCGCCGAAGTTGAAGGCCAAGCCGCTGGCGCTCGACACCTTTCGGGAGAACGTGGTCCTGCTGTCGCGGGCCTGTATCGCCCTTCGGCCGGCGCGGCTGGCCGGCCTGCGCAAGGTCGAGCTTCGGGTCGGGGGCCATGGCGTCCTGGCCTCACCGATGATCTGCGATGACGACACCGTCGTGGCCGCCGACGAGATCGGCCTGCCGCAGCCGTTGCTGCGCCGCCTGGGCGTCGCGCCAGGCGGCTTCGTCGAGATCGCTCCGGCCCGTCCAGCCCGATCCTTCGACGCGGTGCGCGCCAAGGTGCTCGGCGAGACTCTGAGCGCTGCGGACTACGGCGCCATCGCCCGCGACCTGGCCGATCACCGCCTGTCGGACATCGAGGTCGCCGCCTTCCTGGTGGCCTGCGCCGGCTTCATGACCGCCGACGAGACCCTCGATTTCACGCGGGCCATGGTCGAGGCCGGCTCGCGGCTGGACTGGGACCGAGGACTGGTGGTCGACAAGCACTGTATCGGCGGCGTGCCGGGCAACCGCACCTCCCTGATCGTCACGCCCATCGTCGCCGCCCACGGGCTGTTGATGCCCAAGACCTCGTCGCGGGCGATCACCTCGCCGGCCGGCACCGCCGACACCATGGAGGTGCTGGCCCGGGTCGACCTGTCAGAGCTGGAGATGCGCGCAGTGGTCGAGCGGTGCGGCGCCTGCATCGCCTGGGGCGGACGGGTCAATCTGTCCCCGGCCGACGATGTGCTGATCTCGGTGGAACGGCCCCTGGCTATCGACACGCCGGAACAGATGGTCGCCTCGATCCTGTCGAAGAAGCTGGCGGCGGGATCAAATCACCTGGTCCTGGATGTCCCAGTGGGGCCGACGGCCAAGATCCGCGACCGTCGTTCCGCCCTGAAGCTGAAGAAGCTGTTCGAATATGTCGGCGGCCGCCTGGGTCTGAGCCTGGAGGTGCTGATCACCGAGGCGCTGCAGCCGATCGGGCGGGGCATCGGTCCAGTGCTGGAGGCGCGGGACGTCCGCGCGGTCCTGGCCTGCGCGCCAGACGCGCCCGCCGACCTCAAGGAGAAGTCGATCCTGCTGGCCGGACGGGTTCTGGAAGCCGATCCCGCCCTGGCCGGCGGACAGGGCCAGGCCCGCGCCCGGGAGCTGCTGGAGAGCGGCGCGGCGCGGCGCAAGATGGACGAGATCATCGCAGCTCAGGGGCCCTCGCCGATCCATGAGGGTCTGGGCGAGTTGCGCCACGAAATCCACGCGCCCCGCGATGGCGTGGTCGCGGCCGTCGACTGTCTGAGGATCGCCACCATCGCCCGGCTGGCCGGCGCCCCCACCGATCCAGGGGCGGGGCTCGACCTGTTGGCCAGGATCGGCGACCGTGTGCGGGCGGGACAGCCGCTCTACCGGCTCCATGCCTCCGAACCCTCCGACTTCAGCTTCGCCGTCGAGGCCGCGGAGCATGATTCTGGCGTGGGCCTCGCCGCATGAACGCCGCCCTGTACGCCTTCGACGCGGACGCGGAGCCGGCGCAGCGTCTGGCGGACGCCCTCGGCGCGCCCTTGCGCCGGATCGCCAGCCACGCCTTTCCCGACGGCGAGACCCTGATCACTGTTCAGGGCGTGTCGCAGGTCGCCCTGATCTACCGCACCCTGGACCGCCCCAACGCCAAGCTGTTCCCACTGCTCCAGGCCGCCGACGCCGCGCGCCGGGCAGGGGCGGGGCGGCTGGTGCTGATCGCCCCCTATCTCCCATATATGCGTCAGGACATGGTGTTCGCCCCCGGTCAGGCGCTCAGCCGCGACGTGCTCGGGCGGCTGCTGGGCGAAGCCTTCGAGCGCATCGTCACGGTCGAACCCCACCTTCATCGCACCCGCGACCTGTCGGCGGTGTTCGGAACGGCGGTGACGGTCCTGGCCGCCGCCGCCGAACTGGCCGCAGTGCTGACTCCATCTCCTGACCTGCTGGTCGTCGGGCCGGATGCGGAATCCGAGGCCTGGACCGCGCGCCTGGCTAGGGGTTTGGCCGCGCCCTACGCCACCTTTGAGAAGGTTCGCCACGGCGACGACCAGGTCGAATTGGTCCTGGCGCCCGAGGTTCTCGTGGCGGGCCGGCCGGTGGTGGTGGTCGACGACATCTGCTCCAGCGGCGCCACCCTGATCGGCGCGGTCGGACAGTTGAAGGCCCGTGGCGCGGCGCGGATCGTCGTCGCCGTGGTCCATGCGCTGGTTTCGGCGGAGGCCGAGCGCCGGCTGCGGGGCGCTGGCGCCGACGAGATCCTGTCTACCGAATCCTGCCCCCACCCCACCAACCGCGTGTCGCTGACGGCCCTGCTGGCGCGCGCGCTCGCTCAGGAGGTCGCCCCGTGACCCTCACGCTCAGCTTCCACGGCGCCGCCGGCTGCGTCACCGGCTTCTGCGCTCGGCTGGAGACCGGCCAGGCGAGCCTGCTGATCGACTGCGGCATGTTCCAGGGACCGAAGACGCTCAAGGCCCTGAACTATGATCCGTTGCCCTTCGATCCGCGCGGCGTCGACGCGGTCCTGCTAACCCACGCCCACATCGACCATTCCGGCCTGCTGCCCAAGCTGATGAAGGCCGGCTACCAGGGCCCGATCTACGCCACGGCGGGCACACGCGACCTCTGCGCCGTCATGCTGGCCGACGCCGGGGGCATCCAGGAGAGCGAAGTCCGCCAGCTCAACCGCCGAAACGAGCGTCGCGGCCGCGAGCCTGTCGAGCCGATCTACACCGCCGAGGACGCCGAACCGACGCTCGCCCTGTTCCTGAAGGTCAAGCTGGGCGAGCCCGTGGCCGTCGCGCCCGGTGTAACCGCCATCTACTGGGAAGCCGGCCATATCCTGGGCGCTGCGTCCATCGAAGTGCGGGTGGAGACGGAGCATGGCCTGGTGACCCTGCTGTTCTCCGGTGACCTGGGGCCCGGCGGCCGGGACTATTCCTCCGATCCTGAAGGACCGTCCGGGGTCGACTATCTGATTCTGGAATCCACCTATGGGGACCGTGAGCGGACCGACGCCAGCCCCGACGATCGCCGCCGTCAGCTGGCCGAGGTGTTGAATCAGGCCCAGACGGCGGGCGGGCCGCTGCTGATTCCGGCGTTCGCGGTGGAACGCTCGCAGGAACTGCTGGCCGACATCCTGACCCTGATGCGCGACGGCCAGGTCCCGGAGTGCGATGTCTTTCTCGACTCGCCGCTGGCGATCGAGGCCACTGAGGTGTTTCGCCAGCGCGGCTGGATCCGGTCGACCGGGCGCAACCCCTTCGAGGACCTGCACGCCAGCGACCACCTGAAGTTCCTGCGCGATCCGTGGGAGAGCGACACCCTGGAGCGGCTCAGCGGCTGGCACATCATCCTGGCGGCCAGCGGCATGTGCGACGCGGGCCGGGTTCGCAAGCACCTGCGCCGGTTGCTCTGGAACCGAAAGGCCACGGTGCTGCTGGCCGGCTATCAGGCGGTGGGCACGCTTGGCCGCATCCTGGCCGAGGGCGCCGAGCGGGTGCGCATCCAGGGGGAGGACATCCGGGTTCGCGCCGCCATCCGCACCCTGGACGTCTATTCCGGCCATGCCGACGCCCGCGGCCTGGCCGCCTGGGCCAAGGCGCGGGGGCCGGTTCGCGGGGCGGCGTTCCTCGCCCACGGGGAGCCGCCGGCCCTGGAGGGGCTCAAGGCGCGGCTGGTGGCGCAGGGCGCGCCGGCGGACCGGGTGCTGGTCCCGACCATGGACCAGACCTTCCGCCTGAGCCTCGGGCGCGCCGAGATCGCCGAGGGCCCCCGCCGGATCGCCGCCGGTGCGGCGGCGCAACCCGACTGGCATAACGCCAGGGCCGCCCTGCTGCTGGCCCTAGACGCGCGGCTGGAGGGGTTGAGCGACGCGGACCGCGCCGTCCTGCTGAAACGCCTGGAACTTAGTCTCGGGAGCGGCGAGGGCGCCCCGGTCGAGGCGCCTGTGGCGCCGGCGCAAGCCGACGCCGCGACCGGTCCCGACTCGCCCCGATCGTCTTGACTCGGCTCGCCCTGCGCACCATCTCGCCATTCAACGCGAGGACTGGTCGATTTCGAGGCGCTGGCGTCCCAGACCCGGTCTTCCCGGCCATTATCGACAGACCCGCGTTCCGCAGAATTTGCTGCGATGCAGCGAAAGAATTCTCTCGATAGTAGAAAATCGATCGAGAATACTTGAAGAACCGATTGTGCACTGCAGCAATACCGCACCTTCCAGAACAGCGACGCATTCGCGCTGGGCGGTATCACCCCTTGACGCTTGGAAAAGGGGTTGCCAAAGGACCCCTGCCGCACGTCTAACATAGCGGTTAAGATCCCTAGTTCCTTCGGGTATGAGGGGTCGCACCCGCATTCGAAGCGCCGCCTTCACACGATGTGATGGAAATGGTGCGACGGTTCGGGCGCAGCGACAGCGGCTCTGGCGTCGCGCGGGGTGGTCACCACGCGGGGCGACGGGCTTTTTTAACTAGGGTAGAACCGCTCTCGCGCGACGACCCTCGGTCCAAACGTGCTAGACCAATCAGGAACTGGCGACAGATGCTCGACAACAAACGAAAGACTCCTTTCATCGCTCTCATCGGCGCGCTTGCGTTGATGGCGAGTGCGCCGGCGTTCGCGCAGGATGCCGCCGCTCCGGCCGCACCTGCCGCTGACGCTGCTGCGGCCCCGGCTGCTACGGCCCCGGCTGCTGAACCTGCGGCTCCGGCCGTTGACGCCGCTGCCCCCCCCCAAATGAAGAACGCCGGCAAGCTCGGCGTCATTCAGATGGCCATGGACGCCCAACCGGTCGTTCAGGTCGTCATGATCGGCCTGGTCCTCTCCTCGATCTTCTCCTGGACCCTGCTGGTCACCAAGCTGCTCGAATTTGGCTCCCTGAACCGTACGGCCGACCGCTTTGTGGAAGCTTTCCGCAGCGCCAAGTCGATCAACGACATGGGCCGGATCGCGATGTCCGACGAATTCGAAGGCAACCCGCTGGCCGATATGGCCGCCGCGGCTGCTCAAGAAGTCGAACTGTCGCGTCAGGCTGGCTTGGCCGTGACCGGCGCCAACAAGGACAGCACCCTGCATCGGGCTGAATCCGCCGTTGCGGCGGTCCAGGTCTCGCTGGGCAAGCGCCTGTCGGGTGGCATGCAGTTCCTCGCTTCGGTGGGTTCGTCCGGTCCGTTCATCGGCCTGTTCGGCACCGTTTACGGGATCATGACCTCCTTCATCGGCATCGCGAACACCAACACGACCAACCTGGCCGTCGTCGCTCCCGGCATCGCCGAAGCGCTGCTCGCCACCGGTATCGGTCTGTTCGCCGCTATCCCCTCGGTTATCTTCTACAACTACTTCCAAACCCGCATCTCCGGCTTCGGCGCGCGGACGGAAGGCTTTGTGGCTGAACTGATCAACGCCATCTCCCGGCAGCTCGACAAAGGGGCCTAAGCCACATGGCCGCCAAACTCTCAGGCTCTGGGGGTGGCAAGTACGCGGTGGAGGCGAACAGCGAGATCAATGTGACGCCCTTCGTGGACGTCATGCTGGTCCTCCTGATCATCTTCATGGTGGCGGCTCCTCTCGCCAGCGTGAACGTGAAGATCGCTCTTCCGCCTGCTATCGCGAAAGCCTCAACCAACCCGCCGAAGCCGATCTACATCTCTATCCAACCCTCGGGTAAGATTTACATCGGTGACTTCCCCTCCGATCTCGCCACCCTCGGTGACGACATGCGGAAGCAACTGGGCGACAAGCGGAACCCGACTAAAGAGCGGATCTTCATCCGCGCCGACAAAGACGTCATGTATGGCGACTTCATGGGCGTGATGAATATGTTGCAGGATAACGGGTTCTACAGCGTGGCGCTCGTCGGCGAAGACAAGAAGTGACGGGGTGAAGCATGGCTGAAGACATCACCCATCCCGTCCACAATCCGTTCGACGTTCCGAAACCTAAGGGCAACCGGGGTTTCACGATCGCGATCGTGATTGTGTTCCTCATCCACGCGCTCCTCGGCTACGTCCTCTGGAAGGAAAAGTTCCAGACGAAGTACAAGGAGTACTCGGATGACGTGACGGACGTGGCGCTTATCAAGCCGGTGGCTCCGCCGCCGCCTCCGCCACCTCCGCCGCCGCCGAATACGCCGCCGCCGCCGCCGCCGAAGCTGCAGCCCCGTCCTCCGGTCAATGTGCCGTCAGACGTGCCGCAGATTCCGCCTCTGCCGGTTCCCCCGGTTGAGAAGCACATCGAAGAACCGAAGCCCCCGGCTCCGGCTCCTCCGGTGACGCGGCCGTCGGTGATCACCAATCCGGACTGGGCTCGTCGGCCTTCGGGCGACGATATCTCCCGCTACTATCCGGATCGGGCGAGCCGCATGTCTCAGGATGGTCGCGCGACGATTAGTTGCTCGGTCACCGCCAAGGGGACGCTTGAGAACTGCGATGTCGTTTCTGAAGATCCCGCAGACTTTGGGTTCGGAGACTCGGCTCTGCGGATGAGCAAGCTGTTCAAGATGAAGCCGAAGACGGCTGATGGCGCTCCCGTCGAGGGCGGCACCGTTCGGATCCCGATCCGCTTCACCCTGCCGAAGAACTGACGCCCCGTCGCAAGTCGGACAGCGTCCAGTTCGGACAAGATCAGCCCCGGAGGTTCGCCTCCGGGGCTTTTTCTTTGCCTGCGCCTGGCGTTCAATCCCCTGGCTTATCGAGGGAGGCGGGCCTGACTCGGCAGTGGCTGGACAATCTGGCAGAGCAGGTGGCGCGGCGCACGGACGCGGCCTTCCTGGCGCTGTTCGCCCTGGTCGCCCTGGCGGTGGTGGGCGTCGATGTGTTCAGCGTCGCCCATGAGCGGGCCGAGGCCGGGCGACCCTTGCCGATCTGGGAGCCGGCCGTCTGGGAACTGTCCAGCGGCCTGGTGCTGATCGCGCTCATTCCCCTGGTGCAGGGCCTGACCCGCAGAATTCCCCCGCGCCGACCGCCCGCGATGGCCTGGGCGGCGATCCATCTGGCCGCCCTGGCCGCATTCTCCCTGGTCCATGTCCTGGCCATGGGCGCCCTGCGTTATCTGGCCTATGCGGCCGTCGGCCAGTTCTATGATCCGCTCGCGCCCCTGGGGGACTGGGTCTATGAGCTGCGCAAGGACGCCCTGGTCTATGTCTCCCTGGTCGGCCTCTATGAGATATGGCGGGCCACGGCCCCACCCGCACCCGCGCAGACCCCGGCCGGACCGGCCATGCTCGAAATCCGCGACGGCGCGCGGCGGCGGTTCCTGAGCTTGGCCGACATCGCCTGGGTCGAGGCGGCCGGCAACTATGTGCAGATCCATGGTGGGGAAGGCGCGGTCCTGCACCGGGCCTCGCTGTCTCAAATGGGCCGGGACCTGGCCAGCGAGGGATTCGTCCGCATCCATCGCTCGCGCCTGGTCCGGCGCGCCGCCATCCGCGCCGTGGAGACCAGCCCGTCGGGGGATTTCACCGTCAGCCTGGCCTCCGGCGAGGTGCTGGCCGGCAGTCGGAGATATCGCGCGGAATGCCTCGCGCACAGCGCTTGATCCCAGCGCCCGGTGCGACTAGAAACACCGCTCGCGATGCGCCGCCTTAGCTCAGTTGGTTAGAGCGCTAGATTGTGGATCTAGAGGTCCTCCGTTCAATCCGGAGAGGCGGTACCATCGCAAACGCCTTGCCAGGCAAGGCTTCGGGGCGCTCGCCCCGCGCGCCATTGGCGCCCAAAT
>NZ_CANCLE010000069.1 GCF_947378715.1 Phenylobacterium aquaticum | reverse complement strand
TCGCGCCAGAAATAGGGCTCAGAACATCGCGATCAGGGTGGTGAAGAAGGCCAGGATCGCGGCGATGATCGCCTTGGACAGCACCGCCAGCACGAAGAAGGACAGGATCGCCGCCACCCAGCCGATCAGGGCGGCCACCCCGTCGCGCTCGGCCCCGCCGATGGCGAAGGCGGCGATGGCGAAGGACGGCAGCATGTTGCCGAAGGGGATCGGCAGGAAGACGATGATCGACAGGGTGAAGCACAGGGCGCCGACGATCCGGTCGCCAAGCGGATTGTACATGAAGGTCAGCCGGGGCCGCAGGCGGCGCTCCAGCCGCTCCAGATAGGGCGTCAGCTTGCCGGTCAGGTTGCGGAAGTCGGACATGCTCATGTCCCGCTCCAGCAGGGCCTTGGGCAGCCAAAGGGTGCGGCGGCCCAGCATCCACTGGAAGGTGATGAACATCAGGGGCGCGCCGAGAATGGCCGAGACGCCGGGCGGCATGGGCAGGACCAGGGGCGCGGCGAACACGAACATCATCGCCCCGAAGGCGCGGTTGCCGAAGGTCTCCAGGATGTCGGCCACCGAGACCTTGTCGGCCTCCCGCCCCACGATCAGCTCCAGGAGTTCGGAAACGCTGGATGACTTGAGGTGCTCGGACATGACGCCCTGCCGCTAGCACGGCGGCGCGCGGCTGCGAAAGGTCCTATCGCCGGTGCGGCGTCGATTGCGGGCCGGCGCCGGGAACGGGGCAGGCGACTCGGTTTAGGCGTCGTCGGATCATGTCCATGCCCGTCCGCCTCGGCCTGTTCTATGCGGCGATCTTCCTCGGCAGCGGGGCGAGCTCGCCCTATCTGCCGGTGTGGTTCCACCACCGTGGCCTGAGCGGGGCGCAGATCGGCCTGATCCTGTCGGCGCCCCTGCTGGCGCGGGCGGTGACGGCGCCGATGATCGGGCTGTGGGCCGACAGCTTCAAGCTGCGCCGCACGCCCCTGGCGCTGCTGGCCCTGATGACGGCGGCGGCCTATGCCCTGATGGCGCCGCATCTGGGGTTCGCCTGGTGGTTCACCATCTGGTTTGTGGCCAATTCGCTCTATGCCGCCCTGCCGCCGCTGCACGACGTGATCGTGCTGAACCGGGCCCGGACCGACGGCTTCAACTATGGCTGGCCCCGGGGCATGGGCTCGGCGGCCTTCATCATCGGCAATATCGGCATGGGGGCGATCCTGGCGCGATGGTCGCCGGAGCTGGTGCTGGTCTGGATGGTGATGGCGGTGCTGGCCGCAGCGCTCGGCGGTCAGTTCCTGATCCCGCCGGACCCGGTGCTGGCCGGCGGGGCCAAGGCGGAGCTGTCCGACCGGCTGAGCGGGCTGAAGGCGCTGGTGCGCGACAAGGACTTCATGCTGGCGGTCTGTTCGGTCGGGCTGATTCAATCGGCCCACGCCTTCTATTACGGGTTCTCGGCGCTGGCCTGGAAACAGCAGGGGGTTCCGGAGAGCCTGACCGGGGTGCTGTGGGGCGTCGGCGTCGCCGTCGAGGTCGGCTTCCTGTGGTTCCTGGAGCCCTGGCGGCGGAGGCTCGGGCCGCGCAACCTGCTGGTGCTGGGCGGGGCGGCCTCGGTGGTCCGCTGGACGACACTGGCCTTCTCGCCGCCCCTGTGGCTGACCTTCCCGGTCCAGGCCCTGCACACCTTCACCTATGCGGCGACCTTCGTGGCCTCGCTGGAGATCGTCGAGCGGCTGTCGAGCCGGGCCAACGCCTCGGCGGCCCAGCTGATGAACTCGGCCCTGTCCGGCGGAATGCTGATGGGGCTGGCGACCATGGCCTCCGGCGCCCTGTTCGATCAGTGGGGCGCCAAGGGCTATCTGCTGATGTCGGCCATGTCCCTGGCGGGCCTGGCCGGCGCGGTGCGGCTCTACGGGGTCAAGCGCCTGAACGGGTGACGCAGCGACAGCCTTGCCCTGACCCGGCGGCGGGCCACTATGGCGGCCAAAAGCCTCAGGGAGTTGGGTCATGCGCGCCTTGGAAGTCACCGCCCCGTGGGGGTTCGACCAGATCAACATCGTGGAGCGCGATGACCCCAAGCCCGGGCCCGGCGAGGTGCTGGTGCGGATGAAGGCGGTGTCGCTGAACTATCGCGACTTCCTGATGGTCAACGGCCTGTACAGCCGGGGCTCGTCGATCGCCGCGTCGATCACCCCGTTCTCCGATGGTTGCGGGGTGATCGAGGCTGTCGGCCCTGGCGTGACCCGGGTGGCGGTGGGCGACCGGGTCTCGACCCTGTTCTTCCAGGGCTGGAATTCGGGCCGCCCGACGGTGGAGAAGCTGACCACCTCGCTGGGCTCGCCGATCCCGGGGGCGGGACGCGAACTGGCGGTGTTCAGCCAGGAAGGCGTGTCGAAGGTTCCCGACTTCCTGACCGATCATCAGGTGGCGACCCTGGCCTGCGCGGCGCTCACCGCCTGGCGCGGACTGTTCGTCGACGCGCGGCTGGAGCCCGGCGACACCGTGGTGCTGCAGGGCACGGGCGGGGTGTCGATCTTCGGCCTGCAGTTCGCCAAGGCGGCGGGCTATCGGACGGTGATCACCTCATCCTCGGACGAAAAACTGGCCCGGGCCAAGGCCTTGGGCGCCGATCATCTGGTGAACTACAAGACCACGCCGGAGTGGTCGAAGCCGGTGCGAGCGGCGACCGGCGGGGTCGGCGCGGACTTCATCATGGAGGTCGGCGGCGCGGGGACCATCCAGCAGAGCCTGAAGGCTGTGCGGATCGGCGGCCATATCGCGATCATTGGCGTGGTGTCGGGTGCGGGCGAGGGGGTCAATCCGGCTCAGCTGATCGGCAATGGCGCCAAGCTCCAGGGCCTGACGGTCGGCTCGCGCGAGATGTTCGAGGCCATGTGCCGGGCCATCGCGTTGCACAGGATCAGTCCGGTGGTGGACAAGGTCTATCCCTGGACCGAGGCCCGGGCGGCGCTGAGCGCCATGCAGGGCGGCGAGCACTTCGGCAAGATCGTGCTGGAGTTCTAGCCGGCCGAGAGAGTCCGAAAACCGCGAGACATCGGCTCCGGCGGGGCCGATGATCCGGGCATGGATCTCGACGACGACGCCTGTTACCGCGCCTTCTGCATGCGCGACGCCCGCCTGGACGGGCGTATCTTCGGGGCCGTGCGGACCACCGGGATCTATTGCCGACCGATCTGTCCGGCCCGGACGCCGAAGCGCGAGAACATCAGCTTCTATCCGTCGGCCGCCGCGGCCCAGGGCGCGGGATACCGGCCTTGCCTGCGTTGCCGACCGGAAACCTCGCCGGACCTCGGAGCCTGGAATGGCACCTCCAACACCGTGACCCGGGCGCTGGCCATGATCGAGCAGGGGGCGATGGACGGCGGCGATGTGGAGGCCCTGGCGGATCGGCTGGGGGTGGGCGAGCGCCAGCTGCGCCGGTTGTTTCGCCAGCATCTGGGCGCCTCGCCGGTCGCCGTGGCCCAGACGCGCCGCGTGCTGCTGGCCAAGCAACTGATCCATGAAACCCGCCTGCCGATGGCCGAGGTGGCGCTGGCCTCCGGCTTCGGCAGCGTTCGGCGGTTCAACGAGACCTTCCAGCAGTTGTTCGGTCGACCGCCGAGCGCCCTGCGCCGCACCGGCGGGGCGGAAGCGACGGCCGGGGAGGGCGCGACCCTGAAACTGCCCTATCGCGCGCCCTATGACTGGCCGGCCATGGTCGCCTTCTTGTCCGGCCGGGCGATCCCGGGCGTCGAGGTGGTGAGCGCGCGGCGCTATGCCCGGACCCTGTCGGTGGGCGGGGCGCGGGGCGTGGTGATCGTCGAACCCGGGGCCGGCGACTGGCTGAAGGTCACGCTGCGGTTTCCCAAGGTGCAGGTGTGGCCGGCGGTCATCGCCCGGGTGCGCCGGGTGTTCGACCTGGCCGCCGACCCGGCTCTGATCGGGGCGCATCTGTCGGAGGACCCGGACCTCGCGCCCATGGTGGCGGCCCGGCCGGGCCTACGGGCGCCCGGCGCCTGGGATGGGTTCGAGCTGGCGGTGCGCGCCGTGCTGGGCCAGCAGATCACGGTGACGGCGGCGCGCAATCTGGCCGGCAAGATCACCGCCAGCCACGGAGAGCTGATCCAGGACGAGGCCGCCCAGGCCCTGGGGCTGAGCCGACTGTTTCCCACACCTGAACGGTTGGCGACCTTGGACGTGGAGACCTTGGGCATGCCCAGGGCCCGGGGACGGGCCCTGGTGTCCCTGGCCCAGGCGGCCGCCGCCGATCCCGACCTGTTCGGGCCCAGCCGCAGCCTGGAGGAGGCGGTGGCGCGGCTGCGCGCCCTGCCGGGGATCGGCGAATGGACCGCGCAGTACATCGCCATGCGGGCGCTGCGTGAGCCCGACGCCTTTCCCCATGCCGACATCGGCCTGATGCGCGCCCTGGAGGACGCCGATGGGGTTCGCCCCACGCCGGCTGAACTCCTTACCCGCGCGGAGCGGTGGCGGCCCTGGCGGGCCTATGCCGCCTCGCATCTGTGGGCCTTCGACCCCGCCTACGCCCCAGCCCCTGGAGACGCCCGTGTCGCTGCCTGAAGCCTCCAAGCCCCAGATCCTGGTCCTGTCGCGCCTGGCCACCCCGATCGGCGAGGCCCTGTTGGTCACCGACGAGGACGGGGTGCTGCGCGCCTTCGACTTCGCCGACTATGAGGACCGCATGCGCAAGCTGATGCGCCGGCACTATGGCGACCAGGCGATCGGCCAGGGCGCGCCGCCCGCCGCCCTGGCCGAGACCTTCGGCCGCTATTTCGCCGGCGACCTGGACGCCCTGGACGGGTTGGAGATGCGCACCAACGGCACCGTGTTCCAGCGTCGGGTCTGGGCGGCGTTGCGGACGATCCCGTCAGGGAAAACCCTGAGCTACAAGGGCCTGGCCGAGCGGATCGGGTCGCCCAAGGCGATGCGCGCGGTGGGTCTGGCCAATGGCGCCAACCCCGTCGCCCTGGTCGCGCCTTGCCATCGGGTGATCGGCGCCGACGGAAGCCTGACCGGATATGGCGGCGGCCTGCACCGGAAGCAGTGGCTCCTGACCCACGAAGGCGCCCAATTCGGGGGCTAGACGCTCGCCGCGCGCGGGCGCCGGTTTGCGATTGGCGCGGACGCCGCTAGGCTCGCGATCAGTGATCCGGGAGTCCCCATGGCGTACGGTTTGAGAGCAGTGTTGGCGAGCCTGGCCCTTGTGGCCGTGGCGTCGGCCGCTGAGGCCCAGCCCCAGCCGACCGGTCACGCGGCGCCGCCGTCGTCGCCGCGTGTGACGCTCTACGAACTGCCGAATTTTCAAGGCCGCCAGATCACCCTGGCCGCCGCCGTCGACGATCTCTCCAGCCTGAACTTCAACGACGCCGCTCAGAGCGCGCGCTTCGAAGGGCGCTGGCGGGTCTGCGAGGACTCTGACTATCGCGGCAAGTGCAAGGATGTCGGCGGCGATGTGCCGGACCTGGCCAGGGTCGGCATGGGGGCCAAGATCTCCTCGATGCAGGCCTATCTGGAGGGCGCCTGGGACCGTGGGAGCGCCTGGTCGCCTGGCGGATCCTGGAATGGGGTGCAAGGGGGGCGGCCCTATGAGGGGGCCACGGGGGTGCTGTTCGCCTATCCCTCGGTGGCGGGCTTCGACATCGCGGCCAGCGGCTCGTCGGCCAACGCCTTTTGCCGGTCGGTGGAACTAGGATCGGCGTCCTATTACGACTCCAGCCAAAGGGCGGCCCAGGCCCTGGATGTCGGCGGTCGTTTCGTGGGCGAGACCGCGATCCTGCGCGATGTGTTCTGCCGCAAGCGTTGAGGCCTCGGTCCGCCGCGCCGGCCCGTAACATGACCGAAAATTCATGTTCTGTGACATCGCCCTAGGGTGGTGGCTGTCCTATAAGGGCGCTGCGGAATCGTATCGGATACGGGAGAGTTCCGATGCAGACCTTGACCGAGATCGTCGTCGCCGTGGTGGTGCATTCCTCTGCAGCCGCCTATTCGCATTTTGGCGTGACCCTGGACGCGCATCAGGTCGAGAAGCCGGCGCCGGCGGAGCGCACCGTCGCGCGCAGCGCGGCGCCCAAGAAGATCATCAAGGTGTCCGAGCCGCCCATGAAGTCGGCCCAATGCCTGGAGCCGCGTCTTCAACCCCTGAAGAGTTTGGCCAGATCCGGTTGAACCGGCCGCGACAAACCGCCTCCGGCGCACAAGATTCCCTGCGATGACGCTTTGCGCGGACCCTGTTCGCCGGTAATCCTTTCGGCTGGGGCGCGAGTTCGTGCGGGACGTCAGTGTCCGGATCGGATCGCAGGTCGAGAGGCGCTTGAGCAAGTCCGCGTATGAAAATCAAAAAGCGGCGCCAGCCGGCAGATTTCCAGGCCATGACGGATGACGGCCCCGCGCCCGAGTCCGACGGGCTTGCGCCTGACGCCGCGCCGGATTTCGACCTCGACACTGCCGAGCCTCCGCAGATCGCCCCGGCGATAGAGCCGCCGCAAGCCTCGACGCCCTCACAGATCGCGGCCGAGCCCAAGGTGGCGACCACGGCGTCACGACCGCTGGCGACGCGGCCGGAGCGCACACCGCCGCCGCCTGAGCCGCCGACTCAAAGATCTGATATTCCAAGCGGTTGGCCGATCTATCTCGCGGCCCTGTTTGTGTCCGTGCTGTGGGCCTGCGCCCCGATCGCCTTCGCCTACGGCTATCAGCACGCCCGCTCGCCCTTCGACTTCGACCCCTTCGTGCTGGCGGTGCTGAGCACCATGGCCGTGGGGCCGGCGGCCTTCGTCTGGGTCGCAGCCTATATGATGCGCCAGGGCCAGTTGCTGGCCCTGGAGGCGCGGCGCGCCCAGGCGCTGTCCGATCAGATGGTCGGGCCGGCCCTGTCGGCGGGCGCCCAGGCCACGGACGTGGTTCGCGCGGTGCGCGAGGAGATCGCCCGGGCCAGCGTCGTCGCCGACGAGGCGCGCGAGACCCTGCTGGCCCTTCGCCAGGCCCTGGCCTCGGAGAGCGAACAACTGGTCGAGGCCGCCGCTCATTCGGCCCGCACGGCCCATGACCTCGCCCAGACGCTGGGCCGCGAGCGCAGCGAGCTGGGCGGCCTGGCCCATACCCTGGACCAGCAGGCGACGGCGGTGTCGGATTCCATCACCCAGAAGGCGCGGATGGTGGCCGAGGCTTCCGACCTCGCCGAGACCCAGATCCGCGAGGCGGAAGCCGCCCTCGCCGCCCGGGCGGCGGACCTGGCTGCGGCGGCCGGGGAGGCCAGCGACGCGGCGCGCACGGCGGGCGAGGACCTCACTCGCCATATCGCCCGGCTGGAGACGGCCGGGATGGGCGTGGCTGACCAGATCTCGCAGGTCGAACAGGGCCTCACCGAACAGCGCGCCGGCCTGGTCACCACCGCCCACGCCCTGCGCGCCGAGCAGGAGGCGTTCGGCGCCCAGTCGGAAACCCATGCGGCCCAGCTGTCGGAATTCATCACCCAGGCGCGGCTGTCGGCCGCCGAGCTGGGCGATCGGGCGGTCAAGGGCGGCGAGGCGCTGCGCCAGCTGATCGCCGAGGCGGCGGAGCAGTTCCGCGAGCTTGCGGCCTCGGCCGCCGCCGAGCGCGACGAATTCGGCCAGTCGACCCTGCATTCGCTGGAAGCCGTCTCCGAGGCCGCCGCCCAGGAGCGGGCCAAGCTCGAGGCCCAGACCCGGGCCGCGATCCAGGGCCTGGCCGAAGCGGCCGAGCAGACCCGCACCGCCGCTGAGCAGCATGCGGTCACCGCCCGCGACCAGGTGGATCAGCTGTCGGAGGCCGCCTTCACCGCCGGCCAACGCGCCAACCAGGTGTTCGAGGCCCGGCTGTCCGAGGCCCGCGACCTGATCGAGCAGTCGGCGCAGATGGTCGAGCAGGCCGGCGCGGCCACCGCCCGCAAGCTGGACGAGGGCGCCCAGGCGGCGCGGGCGACGCTGGACGAATTGGCCGGCATGCTGGCGGAGATCGAGGCGCGGGCGGCGCGGTTGCCCGCGACAGCGCGCGGCCAGGCCGAGGAGGTCCGTCAGGCGGTCACCGAGAGCATCGACGAGCTCATGGACTACGCCCGTAAGACCGCCAACGAGACCCAGGCGATCGACCAGGCGTTCCAGGATCGGGTGCATCGCAATTACGAGATGCTGAGTGAAGCCGTGCGGATGATGGGCTCGGTCGCCGGCGCCGCCGGCGGCATGGCCACGCCGGCCCCGCCGCGCGAGCGGCCGCCGCGCGCAGAGCGCACGCCCCTGGCCCGCCCCGTGCGCGAACAGGCCCCGCCGGTGGCGTCGGAGCGCTTCGCTGAGACCTTCGAGGACGAGGATCTCGACCTGGAGCTCAATGAGCCGGTGGAGGAGGCGCCGCAACGACCGCGCCTGCGGCTGACCCCCACCGCCACCGATCAGGAATTCACCGACGTCTTCGACCAGGCCCAGGGCCGCAGCGCCCCGCCGACCCCGAGCCGTGAGCGGGACGGGGACGAATGGACCTGGAAGGACCTCTTGACCTCCATCGACGATGGCGGCGCGGCGCCGGGCCCCGATGAGCGGGCGCTGGAGGATGAATTGGCGACGGAGATCGCCGGGATGGGGATCGACCCCACAGCCCTGCTGCCGCGCGGCCGGATCGACGAGATCGCCGCGGCGATCCAGACCGATGACGCCGATGGGGCGCGGGAAGTGGTGCGCCGCCTGGCGCCCGCCGCGACGCGGCGACTGTCGCGGCGGCTGTTCACCGACGACAAGCTGAAGCGCAAGGCGATCGCCTATCTGAACCGCTACCAGGACCTGCTGGCCGACGCCGCCGAGCGTGACCATGAGGGCTTCCTGGTCGAGACCCTGCTGAGTTCGGACGCGGGGCGGATCTATCTGCTGCTGGAAGCGGCGGCCGGCGACTTCGTTTGATCCGAACGCTCGCCGTCCATGACGAGCATTGGCCGACCGCCCAGGTGTTCACCATCGCCCGGGGCGCCAAGACCGAGGCCCATGTGCTGGTGGCGGAGATCACCCAGGCCGGCGTGACCGGCCGGGGCGAGGCCGTGCCCTATCCGCGTTTTGGCGAGACGGTGGCCGGCGCCCTGGCGACCGTGGCGCGGGTGCGGCCAGCCATCGAGGCCGGCGCGTCGCGGGGCGACCTTCAGGACCTGTTGACCGCAGGCGCGGCGCGCAACGCCCTGGACTGTGCGCTCTGGGACCTGGAGGCCAAGCTGACCGGCGAACCGGCCTGGCGCGCGGCGGGACGGACCCGGCTCGATCCGGTCAAGACCTGTTTCACCCTCAGCCTGGACACCCCTGAAGCCATGGCCGAGGCGGCGCGGGCGGCGAGCCGGCGGCCGGTCCTGAAGCTGAAGATCGGCGGGCCGGACGACCTCGGCCGGGTCGAGGCGGTCCGCGCGGCTGCGCCCAAGACCCGGCTGGTGGTCGACGCCAATGAGGCGCTGAGTTTCGAGACCCTGAAGCGGCTGGCGCCGGAGTTCGCGCGGCTGGGTGTCATGCTGATCGAGCAGCCGCTGCCGAGCGGCGCGGACCATGTGCTGGAGGGCTATGACAGCCCAGTACCGCTCTGCGCCGACGAGAGCCTGCGGACCCGGCTGGATCTGGCGGCCTGCGCCCGGCGCTACGCCTATCTCAACATCAAGCTCGACAAGACCGGGGGGCTGACAGAGGCCCTGGCGCTCGCGGCCGAGGCCAAGGCCCTGGGGTTGGAGATCATGGTCGGTTGCATGGTGGCGACGTCGCTGTCGATGGCGCCCGCGTTGATCCTGGCCCAGGGGGCGGCCTTCGCCGACCTGGACGGGCCGCTGTTGCTGGCGCGGGACCGCGAACCAGGCCTGGTCTATGAGGGATCGCTGATCCACCCGCCGCCGGCGGGGCTTTGGGGCCAGGCCTAGAGGATTACCGCCGAGCCGTTGACCGAGACCATCAGCATCGAGCCGTTGGGGCCGACGGTGTTGTAGTCGAGGTCAACCCCGAGCACGGCGTTCGCGCCGATCTTGCGGGCTTCCTCCTCCAGGCCGCGCAGGGCGTCGGCCCGGGCATGGGAGAGGATGCGCTCATAGCCCTTGGAGCGGCCGCCGATGAAGTCGCGGATGGCGTTCATGAGGTCGAACACCACATTGGCCCCCAGGATCGCCTGGGAAGAGACCATTCCCAGGTGCTCACGCACCGGTCGGCCCTCGACGAAGTGGGTGGTGACGATCAGGACGGGCGTCTCGGACTTGGCCATGCCCGAAATATAGGGTGAATTGCGTCATTCGGCGAGACGCTCTCCCGTCACAGGCGCAAGCGATCGCGCGCATCTATCCTAACGCGCGAAAAGCGGGCGAGCGGGCTTTGAGCCCAGCGCTGCTTGCGGCATGGTGGCGGTGGCTAGCCCCCAGGAGCGGTGAATGATCTTCGCGCGGTCGCATATCGATCTGCACAACATCCGCAACAGCATCGAACGTACGAAGAAGCTGTCGGACAATGTGGTGGGGATCGGGCCTCTGGGCATCGGCCTGGACGGCCTCCTGACCTGGATTCCGGGGGCGGGCGAGCTCTACAGCCTCGGGGCTGGCATGCTGCTGATCTATGACGGGGTGCGGGCCCGGGCGGCGCCGATGGTGCTGTTGCAGATGGCCGCGATCATCGCCATCGACACCCTGGCCGGAGCGGCCGGCAAACTGGGCAAGATCGCCGACGTGCTGTTCACGGGCCACAAGTGGTCTGCGGACATGCTGTTGCACCATATGGAAGACACCATCTATTTCGAGGGAGCCCGCAAGGACGCCCAGGCGAGCCCGGAATATCGCGAGATCCTGACCCGGATCCGCGCGGGCAAGGAAAAGCGTCGGGTGGTGTTTCTCGGTTAGACGGAGCTTTGCAGGAAGGCGGGCGTTAAGGGCGGATGGCGGTTTCCCAGGAAAGAGCTCACCAGGCCTGGCGTTCGGCGGAACGCGTCAAGCGCCTGTCCGATCGGCTCGTGGGTATAGGCCCCTTCGGCATAGGTCTGGACGCCATCGCGGACTGGGCGCCGGGCGCCGGTCCGATCTACAGCGTGCTGGCGGGCGGTGTGCTGGTGTTCGAAGGCCTGGCGTCAGGCGCGTCACTCCCAACCCTTTTTCGGATGGCGGTGTATCTGGCGGCCGATACGGCGGCATCGAGCGTACCCCTGGCTGGCTGGGTGGTTGACGCCCTATTTCCAGGCCACCTGATGGCGGCCAATGCGCTGCAGAAAGACATCGAGAAGCGGCACGGCCCCTCGGAACTGCCGCACGGCTGGGGCGGCAAGTCCCGAAAGGCCAAGGCCCGCAAGCCTTAGACAGCCTGGCGCAGAGGCTCCGGCGGCAGGGTGGCCTGGAAGCTGGGCCGCGCGGCGATGCGCTTCAGCCATTCCGCCAGCCCGGTCCCGGCCAGCAGCGCGCGGCCCTCGGGCGTCTGAGACAGATATTCCAATTGCGGCCCGACCATCAGATCGGCCAGGGAGAAGGTCTCGCCCGCCAGCCAGGTCGATGCGCCCAGCAGGCGGTCGAATTCGGAGACGCAGGTCTGGGCCATGGGCAGGGCCTCGGCGATCACCGCCTCGTCGGGTGAGGTTCCCAGGAGGATCGGGCCGATCAGGCGCTGGAAGACCACCGGCCCGCCGACCTTGGGGAAGAAGTACCAGTCATTCACCCCGATGATCTGGTTCATGCGCGCCGCCGCCCTGGGATCGGTGGGCTGCAGGGTGGGACCTGAGCCGATGGCGTCGAGATAGCGCAGGATGGCCTGGGTCTCGTAGAGCACGAAGTCGCCGTGCTCGATGACGGGGATGCGGCTGAACGGATGCATCCGGCGATAGGCGTCCGTGCGGTGCATGCCGGGGGCGAGGGCGACGAGCCGGTAGGGCACGGCCTTTTCCTCCGCTGTGGCGAGGACGGCGCGCAGGAACGGGCTGCCGGGAATGCCGTGGGCGACGAGTTCGGTCATGATTTGGCTCCTTGGCCAGCGGCTTCGGCGAAGAGGCTGAGGATGAGGCCCCAACCGTTGGGGGCGCTGAGCTGGGCGTAGGCCGTGTCGGCGGTGTCGCCCATGCGCTCCAGGTGACGATGCTCGAGATCGACCCGGGTGGTTCCGTCGTCCTGGGCGGTGAACAACACCTCGATCTCGGTGATGAGATTGGGATCGTAGCCCCACTGGGCGGTGATCTGCCAGGCGAGCAGCAGCCGGCCGGGCGGTTCCCAAGCCAGGACCTTGCCGATGTCGCACTGGCTGTCGTCCTGGCAGATCGAATACCAGCGGCCGCCTTCGGCCGGTTCAAGGATCGACTGCTTGAGAGGCGAGGCGCCGATGTGGTGGCTGGCCGGCCACCATCGGTCGATGCCGGCGGTGAACACCTGGAAGGCGCGTTCCGGCGGCGCCTTGACGGTCACGGAGCGGCGGACGGGGGCGGGTTGGATGGTCGCGGTCATGGGGCGTCCTGAGTGAGGTTTTCCTGGCGTTCGACTTCCGCGGCGTAGGCGTCGAGCGCTACGGCCCAGAACTGATCGAGCCAGGCGCGCATGGCGCCCAGCCCCTTGGGGTCGATCTGATAGACGCGGCGCGTCCCCTCCGGACGGTCGCTCACGAGGCCGGCCTCCTTGAGGATCTTGAGGTGCTGGGACACCGCCGGTCGGCTCACCGGCAGGCCCTGGGCCAGATCCACCACCGCCGCCGGCCCCAGGGCCAGGCGCTCGAACACCCGGCGCCGGGTGGGGTCTGCGAGGGCGGAGAAGGCGCTATTTGCGTAAGACATGACTTACCGTAAGTCTGGACTAACTTATGAGTCAAGCCCGTCGGATGTCTTGAGTTTGACTCGCATCAAGCCCGCCCGCGCGGCGCAGGCGTAGACTGCTGGTTCGAACTTCCGCGAGGACGCCGATGCGGACCCGGTACGAACCCAAGCTGCTGACTGTGTTCCGAGAAGGCTATGCCCTCAAGGATCTGAGGGCCGATGCGGTCGCGGGCCTGACCGTGGCGATCGTCGCCTTGCCGCTGTCCATGGCCATCGCCATCGCCTCGGGCGTGTCGCCGGACCGAGGGTTGTTCACCGCCATTGTCGGCGGGTTCCTGGTCTCGCTGCTGGGTGGCAGCCGCTATCAGATCGGGGGACCGGCGGGCGCCTTCATCGTCCTGGTGGCGACGACGGTGACCGCTCATGGCCTGGATGGCCTGTTGCTGGCCACCCTGATGTCGGGACTGATGCTGGCGGGGCTGGGGCTGCTGCGGGCAGGGACCTTCATCCGCTACATGCCCTATCCGGTGACGGTGGGGTTCACGGGCGCCATCGCGGTGATCATCGGGGCGAGCCAACTCAAGGACCTGCTGGGGCTGAGGCTGACCGGTCCGGAGCCCGGCCCGCTGATCCCGAAACTGGCGGCGCTGTTCCACGCCCTGCCGAGCGCCAATCCGATGGCGATCGCCGTGGCGGCCGGGGTGATCGCGGTGATCCTGACCGTGAAGCGCTTCAGGCCGCTCTGGCCGGGGATGCTGATCGCCATCGTCGCGGCCTCGGTGATCGCCTGGGGACTGCACCTGCCCGTCGAAACCATCGGGGCGCGATTTGGCCGTCTCGCCCAGGGTCTGGAGGCGCCGCGCCTGCCGCCGGTCAGCTGGGCCAAGGTCCAGGCGGTGCTGCCCGCCGCCCTGTCCTTCACCCTGTTGGGGGCGATCGAGAGCCTGTTGTCGGCGGTGGTGGCCGACAGCATGACGGGGCGTCGGCACCGGCCGGACACCGAGCTGATCGCCCAGGGGATCGCCAATATCGGTTCGGCCCTGTTCGGCGGGATCGTGGTGACCGGGACCATCGCCCGGACCGCGACCAATGTGCGCTCTGGCGCGCGAGGGCCCCTCGCGGGGATGCTGCACGCGGTGTTCCTGCTGGGTTTCATGGTGCTGGCCGCGCCGCTGGCGGCCTATATCCCGCTGGCCGCCCTGGCGGGCCTGCTGGCGGTGGTGGCCTGGAACATGGCCGAGAAGCATGAGTTCGCCACCCTGATCCGGACCTCGAAGGCCGACGCGGCGGTGTTGCTGACCACCTTTGGCCTGACCCTGGCCAGGGACCTGAGCACCGGGATCATCGCCGGCTTTTCCCTGGGCGCGCTGCTGTTCATCCATCGGATGGCGACGGCGGTGGACGTGCGAGACACCGATCGTGACGACGAGGAGCCGGAGGGGTTCACGCCGGCCCTGACCGTGGACCGCGACATCGCCACCCTGAAGATCTCCGGCGCCTTCTTCTTCGGGGCCACGGCCCAGGTGGGGGCGACCCTGGACGAGATCGGCGCGCGGCCGAAGGGCTATATCCTCGACCTGTCCGGGGTTCAGCTGATGGATTCCTCAGGGGCGGCGGCGGTGGCGGGTTTCGCCCGCAACGCGGCGCGGCGCGGCGCGAAGGTGTTCCTGGCCGGGGCTGCGAAGCCGGTGCGGCGCGCGCTGATGCTGCAGGGCCTGAGGCCGCCGCTCGTGCGCTATCGCAGCGATGTGCAGGCTGCCGCCCGGGCGCTAGGGCGCGGCGGTGACTGTGGACTGGCCTAGGCCCGGATAGATCCGCAGGCCATTGGCGGCGGTGTCGAGCAGGAACTGGGTCGGATTGCGCATCTGGGGCGGCGGCGCCTCGCCCACCGGCCATTTGTAGTTCCGCGTGACCCCGGCCGGGTAGATCTCGGTGTGCAGCTGGGCGGTGCCGCTGACGGTTGCGATCGGCTGGCCGGCCGCCAGGGTCTCGCCGACCGCAAGATGGTGATCGGACAGAGAGCTGGCGCGGACCTCGCCATAGAGGGCCACATAGTCGCGGTGGGCGACGAGGATGGCCCAGGTCTGTTCGCCGCCATCGGCCGGGTCTCTGGCCAGGAAGGGATAGAAGGCGACGATCTTGCCGGGCTCCATGGCGACCACGGTGTCGCCCTCGGCGGCGGTGAGGTCGACGCCGACGTGGCGGCGCGTCTGGGGCTTGCTGGGATCGGAGGGGCGGCGGCTGTCAAAGGTGCGGTCCGGGCTGCCCTGGACCTCGCCGTCAGCCAGGATGGCGGGCACCAGGGTGGCCTGGGGCAGGGCGGTGACCACCGGCCAGAAGCGGGTGCGCGCCACGCTGGGCGCCATGGGCACGGGCGAGGCGGTCGGAATGGAGGCCGCGACAAGGTGGACCTGGGCGGGCGCATCGGCGCTGGCCGGCAGGGCGGTGAGTGCGCCCGCCAGACCCGCAGCCAGGAGCCAGGCCCCGGCTCGCATCAGGGGGTCGCCTCGAGCTGGGCGTAGCCCATCTGTTCGTTCAAGCGTTCCATGACTTCGATCGCCGCCTCGGGAACCACGGTTCCGGGGGTGAAGATCGCCGC
This sequence comes from Phenylobacterium aquaticum, assembly GCF_947378715.1. Lineage (GTDB taxonomy): Bacteria > Pseudomonadota > Alphaproteobacteria > Caulobacterales > Caulobacteraceae > Phenylobacterium > Phenylobacterium aquaticum_A. The sequence goes on along the minus strand of NZ_CANCLE010000069.1, from coordinate 4,087 downwards.
AACACCGGCGTCACGCAAGGCCTGGAAGTCCTCAGGGGGTATCACGCCTCCGACAACCACCAGGATGTCGGTGCGGCCCAGCTTGGCCAGCTCGGCCTTGAGCTCCGGCACCAGGGTGAGGTGGCCGGCGGCGAGCGAGCTGGCGCCCACCACATTGACGCCGTGGGCCACGGCCTCAGCGGCGGCCTCGGCCGGGGTCTGGAACAGGTCGCCGATGTCGACCTCGAAGCCGAGATCGACGAAGCCGGAGGCGATCACCTTCTGGCCGCGGTCGTGGCCGTCCTGGCCCATCTTGGCGACCAGGATGCGGGGCTTCTTGCCGTCGGCCTGGACGAAGGCGGCGGTCATGGCCTTGGCGCGGTCGCTGGCCGGGGTGGCCCCGGCCTCGCGCTGATAGACGCCGCTGACGGCCGAGGCCTTGGCGGAGTGGCGGTTGAAGACCTTTTCCAGGGCGTAGCTGATCTCACCGACCGTGGCCTTGGCGCGCGCGGCCTCGACGGCGAGTTCGAGCAGATTGGCCTTGCCGGCCGCGCCCTTCGTCAGGGCGTCGAGGGCGGCCTCCACCGCGGCCGGATCACGCTCGGCCTTAAGGCGGGCGAGCTTCTCCAGCTGGCGCTCACGGACGGCGGAGTTGTCGACCTTGAGCATGGGGATCTCGTCGGCGACGGTCGGGCGGTAGCGATTGACGCCGACCACCGACTGGCGGCCGGAATCGATCCGCGCCTGGGTGCGAGCCGACGCCTCTTCGATGCGGCGCTTGGGCAGGCCGTCCTCGATGGCCTTGGCCATGCCGCCCAGGGCCTCGACCTCGGCGATGTGTTCCAGGGCGCGGGCGGCGAGGTCTGCGGTCAGGCGCTCGATATAGTAGGAGCCGCCCCAGGGATCGATGACCCGGTTCTGGCCGCTCTCCAGCTGCAGGAACAGCTGGGTGTTGCGGGCGATGCGGGCGGAGAAGTCGGTGGGCAGGGCGAGGGCCTCGTCCAGGGAATTGGTGTGCAGGCTCTGGGTCTGGCCGCCGGCCGCGGCCATGGCCTCGACGCAGGTGCGCGCGACATTGTTGTAGACGTCGGAGGCCGCGAGGCTCCAGCCGCTGGTCTGGGTGTGGGCGCGCAGGGACAGCGAGCGGCTGTCCTTGGGGTCGAACTCCTCCTTCATGAGCTTGGCCCAGAGCAGGCGGCCGGCGCGCTGCTTGGCGATCTCCATGAAGGCGTTCATGCCGGCGTTCCAGAAGAAGGACAGACGCGGCGCGAACTGATCGACGGTCATGCCGGCGGCGACCCCGGCGCGGACATATTCGATGCCGTCGGCGAGGGTATAGGCCAGCTCCAGGTCGAGCGTCGCCCCGGCTTCCTGGATGTGATAGCCGCTGATCGAGATCGAGTTGAACTTCGGCATTTCGCGCGAAGTATATGAAAAGATGTCCGAAATGATCCGCATCGAAGGTGAGGGCGGATAGATGTAGGTGTTGCGGACCAGGAACTCCTTGAGGATGTCGTTCTGGATCGTGCCGGACAGCTGGGCGTGACTGACGCCCTGTTCCTCGCCGGCCACGATGTAGAGCGCCAGGATCGGCAGCACCGCGCCGTTCATGGTCATGGATACGCTCATCTTATCGAGCGGGATGCCGTCGAAGAGGGTGCGCATGTCCAGGATCGAGTCGATGGCGACGCCCGCCATGCCGACATCGCCCCGCACCCGGGGGTGGTCGGAATCGTAGCCACGGTGGGTGGCGAGATCGAAGGCGATCGACAGGCCCATCTGACCGGCCGCCAGGTTGCGGCGGTAAAAGGCGTTGGAGTCTTCCGCCGTGGAGAAGCCGGCGTACTGGCGCACGGTCCACGGATTGGTCAGGTACATGGTCGGATAGGGGCCGCGCACGAAGGGGGCGAGGCCAGGATAGCCGGCCAGGGCGTCGAGGCCCTCGATGTCGGCCGGGGCATAGCCCGGCTTCACGGCGATGCCTTCCGGCGTGTCCCAGGCGGGACCGTCAGCGACGGCGCCGGCCGAGGGCGGGGCGAAGGCCAGGGTGGAGAAGTCCGGGAAGCGGCTCATGGCTTAGCCTCTTGGGTCGCGGCCTCGAAGGGTTCGGCCAGACGGATCGGGCGCAGGGGCGGGCAGTGGCCGTCAGGGCCGGGCAGGCGAGGCGAGGGGGCCTCGACGGGCTTCGGGCGAACGCTGAGCACCTCGACCGGGGCCTGCTGGGTGGGCGGGAAGGCGGTGACGCCGACGATGCGCGGCTTGCCGGCGGCGTCGCGGGCGGCCGTCACCTTGGCGACCTCGGCGGCGATGAAGCCGCAGGCGAGGGCTTCGATCAGCCCGCCCTTGGCCTCGATGGCCTGGAATTCGGCCCAGGCGGCGCGGGCCATCTCATCGGTCAGGGCCTCGACATAGCCGGAGCCGGCGGCGGGGTCGGCGACACGACCGAGGTGAGCCTCCTCCATCAGCACCAGCTGGGCGTTACGGCTCTGGCGGCGCGCGAAGGTGGTCGGCGGGCCGAGCGGATCGGTGAAGGCGCCGATCTGGACGGCGTCGGCCCCGCCTACCGCGGCCCCGAAGGCCGCCGAGGTCAGGCGCAGCATATTGGTCCAGGCGTCCTGGGCGGCCAGCATGCGGTGGGAGGAGCGGGCCTCGATGCGGGCCGGCGCCTCGACCCCGCAGGCCTGGGTGACCTGGGCCCAGAGCAGGCGGGCGGCGCGGAGCTTGGAGATGGTCAGGAAATAGTCGGTGTCGGCGGCAAGTCCCAGGACGATGCGCGAGAAGGCGTCGACCATGGAGGCGCCGGCCACGACCTGAGCCTTGGCGTAGGCGACTGCGGCGGCCAGGGCGAAGGCCAGTTCGCCGGCCTCGCCGCCGCCGGCCTCGTGCACCACGCGACCGGAGGCCAGGAACAGGGTGGCCTTGGGATAGAGATCGGCCAGGCGGGCGCCGACCGTGGCGGCGGAGACCAGGTGGCTCTCAACGGGGCCGGGGCTAACGCCCGCCTCGGCGAAGGCGCTGAGCGGATCCATGTGGAAGTGGAGCAGGGCGTTAGGCGCGGACTTGGCGAAGGCGCTCAACCAGTCGGCGGCCCTGGGGCCCAGGAAGCCGGCGTCGAGGGCGATGGGGGCCAGCTCGACAAAGACGCCGTCCAAGGTGGCGGCCAGGGCCTCGGGCGAGCCGATGGCGACGCCGGTCTCGCCGGTGGGGTCGATGCGGACCAGCACCGAGGCGGCGGCGCCGTCCAGATCGACCAGCAGCTCCGCCCGGGCGCCAGCCGGATCGGGATGGCGAGTGGCGACCCGCAGGTCCCACGGGCGTTCGGCGTCGAAGGGCCGGGGCGTGATGGACGGCGCGAGGGCGCCCGACTCATAGAGCGGGGCGATCGGCAGGCCTTCCGGCGTCTCACGCAGGAGACTTTCGAAGGGGGCGTCCTTGAGGGTCTTCTCGACCAGGGCGCGCCAGTCGGCCGCGCTGGCGGTCGGGAAAGGCGAGGTGATTTGGGAGGCTGGCTTCGTCATCGGCCGCCAGATGGGCCAGGGAAGGCGCGGCCGTCAAGGCGCCGCTGGGTCAACGAAACCGGGGTCTTGCAAGGCTCCGGTTCATGTGTATACGCTGTAAAAATAAGAACCCCATCGATTGGAAACGCGCCCATGGCCCTGCCCCCCATTCTCGCTGAACGTCTCCGCCTGCCGGTGATCGCCTCGCCGCTGTTCATCATCTCCAATCCGGACCTGGTGATCGCCCAGTGCAAGGCCGGCATCGTCGGCTCCTTTCCGTCGCTGAACGCGCGGCCGATCAGCCAGCTGGACGAGTGGCTGGCGCGGATCACCGAGGAGCTGGCCGACTGGGACCGCAAGAATCCGGACCAGCTGTCGGCGCCCTTCGCCGTCAACCAGATCGTCCACAAGACCAATGACCGTCTGGAACAGGACGTCGAGCTGGCGGTGAAGTACAAGGTGCCGCTCACCATCACCTCGCTGGGCGCCCGCGAGGACGTCAACGCCGCGATCCATTCCTATGGCGGCCTGGTGATGCACGACGTCATCAATGACCGCTTCGCGCGCAAGGCCGTGGAGAAAGGCGCCGACGGCCTGATCCCCGTCGCCGC
>NZ_CANCLE010000068.1 GCF_947378715.1 Phenylobacterium aquaticum | reverse complement strand
CGACGCAGGGTCAGGGTCAGCATCAGGGCCAGGGCGCCGGCGATGACCAGGGTGGCCAGGGCGCTGAGCACGGTGGCGGTCTGGGCGGCTGCGGCGCGCTTGGCGCTGTCGGCGGCGGCGGCGTCGGTGTGGGTCTGGCCCGCCTGCACGATCTGGTGGAGCAGGGCGCTCATCTTGCCGTACTCCTCCTCGAAGGGGGCGGCGAAGCCGGCGGCGGTGCCGAAGTCGGTGGTGATCATGGCGCAGATCACGTCGAGGGCGTCGCGGGTGTTCTTCAGGTCCTTGAGCAGATCGTCATAGGACTTCTTCTGGTCCTCGGGGGCCACGGCGCGCGCCGCCTGGACCTCCTTGGAGATGGAGTCGATCTCGGTCAGCAGCGCCTGGCTATCATTGCCGATATTGGCGGTGTCGATCGACGCACCCTGGTGGGTCAGCAGGAAATACAGCTGGCCATGGACGGCGGTAATCCGTTCCGAGACTTTCTGCATTCGCAGGCTGTTGGGCATGTCCACCTGAACAACCTGCTTCAATTCCGCGGCTTGGCCGCGTTGCAGGATGATCGCTCCGGTGGCCAGGCAGGCCAACATCACCAGGGCGAAGGCGGGCGCGAAGCCGATCTTCATGATCAGCGGCGTATCCACGAGCCGAAGGCGGTTCACTCGAATTCCCCCCGTTTAATCACGGTTAGCGTCGCGGTCACCATGACGCGAGGTTGCTAACCAATTGTCACCGGAATGGGGTTGGTGAAGATTTCTCGCCGGTCCCGATTCATAGAGACTCTGGCCGCTGGGGCTCGCTCTAGCCGTTCATCGCACACTGTTATGTTGCGCTGGCTCAGACTCTCTTAACCTGAATTCGCGACATTCCCATCAGCTCAAATCTAGAAAGGAGTGGGGCTATGCGGAATATCATCAAGATCATGGGCGGTTGCGCCCTGGCTCTGGCCTTCGCCAATCAGGCGATGGCTGGATCCTTCGACGAGACCATGGGCAAGTGCCTGACGAAGAACGCGAATACGCGGGACTCGGCGGTCGTCATGCTGGAATGCACCGCTGACAGCGGCAAGCTGACCGAATGCAAGGTGCTGGAAAACAGCGCGCCGAACAAAGGCTTCGACAAGGCGGCCCTGTGCGTCGCCGACGCGTTGCCGATGGGCTCGAAGACCGGGACCGTGAAGGTTCCGATGCGCTTCCCCGGCGGCGGCTAAGCCTCGGCTAAAGAACCTCTGTTCTTATACAAGCACGCCCCCAGCCTCACGGCTGGGGGCGTTTTGCTGTGCGCGAGGGCGATGTGCGACATTCCGTCGCGGCTAGTCCTGGCGAACCCGCTGCAGCAGGGCCATGGCCCCGGCGGGCGCCCGAACCTTTCCCTCGCGGATGAAGTAGGCGAACACATCGCGCGGCCCCGCTGACGGCGGCTGGGACGACACTGGCGTCAGGTCGGCGGGAACCTGACCCTGGGCGTAGTCGCCGAAGCGTCTGGCCCAGAGATCCAGGTCGGCGGCCGGATAGCAGGTCTCGATCTCGTCGGAGCCGGCCATCAGCCGGGCATAGGCGAAGTCGGCGGTGAGGTCGGGAATGAACGGCGCGCCCTCATTCTGCGACAGGCTGATCGCCACCCCCCGGGCCCGGCACATGGCGATGAAGGCCGGATCGAAGAAGCTGGCGTGGCGGACTTCGACGCAGTGGCGCAGGGCCACGCCGTCCTGAGACGCCGGCAGCAGATCGAGGAAGGCCTCGAAGTCGACCGGGTCAAAGGCCTTGGTGGCCATGAACTGCCAGAGGATCGGCCCCAGCTTGTCGCCCAGCTCGACCAGACCCTGGCCCAGGAACTTGCCGATCGAGTCCGCGCCCTGGGCCAGAACCTTTCGGTTGGTGCAGAACCGCGAGGCCTTCAGCGCGAAGACGAAGCCCTCCGGAGCCGTCGCCGCCCATTTGGCGAAGGTCTCCGGCTTCTGGCTGGAATAGTAGGTGCCGTTGATCTCGATCGAGGTGACATGGCGCGTGGCGTAGGCGAGCTCGTCGGCCTGCCTCAGCCCGGCGGGATAGAAGGCGCCGCGCCAGGGTTCGAAGGTGAACCCGCCCATGCCGGAGCGGATCACCGCGGCCTTGCCTGCAGCCTGCGCCATGCCAGATTCCCTATTTGCGCGCGCTTGAGGTCTTGTCGCGCTCGGCCTTGAACTCCGAGCCCGCCTTCCACTCCGGCCATTCGTCGGAATTGGCCAGCCGCAGCCCCAGCGCATAGAGCAGGGCGCCGTCGAGGCTCGCGCCCGTCAGGTCCCAGTCGGGGGAATATTCATCGGCGGGCTGGTGATAGCGATCGGCGACAAAGGCCTTGGCCAGGGCCTCGCCCCGGACCTTGCCGCCATTGACCAGGTCCTGGCCGGCGCCGAACGACAGGGCCGGGACCCCGCGCTTGGCGAAGGGGAAGTGGTCGGAGCGGAAGAAGCTGCCGGCGCCCGGACGCGGGTCGGGGCTGTAGCTGCGGCCATGGGCCTGGCCGATGGCGATCAGGTCGTCCTGCAGGGTCAGGGGGGCGTCGCCGGAGGTGGTGAAGTCCTTGGCCGGGCCGTTGGCCGCTATGCCATCCATATTGATGTCGCCGACCGTGGCGGCCAGGGGATAGAGCGGGTTGGCGGCGTAATATTCCGAGCCCAGCAGGCCCTTCTCCTCGGCGGTCACAGACAGGAACACCACCGAGCGGTCGGTGCGCGGGGCCATGGCGAACTGGCGGGCCATCTCGATCAGCATCGAGGAGCCCGAAGCGTTGTCGAGCGCGCCGTTATAGATCTTGTCGCCCTTGGCGTCCGGCAGGCCGACCCCCAGGTGGTCCCAATGGGCGGTGTAGATCACCGTCTCGTTCGGACGCTTGGTCCCGGGCAGGATGCCGACGATGTTCTTGGAGACGATCTTCTCGGCCTTGACCGCGTAGTCGGCGGAGAAGGTCACGCCGGTCAGGGTGACCGGCTTGAAGTCGCGGGTCTGGGCCTGTTTCTTCAGGGCCTCGAAGTCGAGGCCGGCGGCCTTGAACAGGTCGACGGTGACGTCACGCTGGATCCAGGCCTCGACCGGCGCATGGCTCTTGGTCGGGTCCGCGCGGATGATGTCGAAGACGGTGTTGGTGTTGGAGTTCTTGACCGTGTTCCAGCCGTAGGAGGCCGGGGCGGTCTCATGGATGACGATGAAGCCGGCGGCGCCCTGGCGGGCGGCCTCCTCGTACTTGTAGGTCCAGCGGCCGTAATAGGTCATGGCCTTGCCGCCGAAATCACCGCTTCCGGTCTCGAAGTCGGGGTCATTGACCAGGACCAGCACGATCTTGCCCTTCAGGTCGACGCCCTTGAAGTCGTCCCAATTGCGCTCCGGCGCCTTCACGCCATAGCCCACGAACACCACGGGCGCGTCCTTGAGGGTGACATGGTCGGCGCCGGTCTCGGCCGCGCGGATGGCGATCTGTTCGCCTTGCGTCCAGGCCTGGGTCTGGCCGGCGATCTTCACGCCCACGGAGATCGGGCCGATGATGTCGAACTTGGCCAGCGGCACGTCCTGGGTCCAGGCGCGCTTGCCGTCCTTCAGGTCGCCGCCGGGCTGCAGGCCGACGGCCTTGAACTGCTCGGTCATGAACTGGACGGTCTTGGTCTCGCCGGGCGTCGCGGGGCCACGGCCCTCGAAGGCGTCGGAGGACAGGACCTTGATATGGTCGGCCAGCAGGGCGGGGTCGATATCGCCGGGGGCGGCGAAGGTGGGCTGGGCGAAAATGGCCCAGGCGCAGGCGGTCGCCAGCAGAATTCGTTTCATGTGCACACTCAATGGGGGACGTATATTGCGCTGAGCCTAGTCATTCGCATCCGGCTCGGCTAGGGACGTGCGGCGCGAAGGCCACGCTTTCGCGCCATGGTTAGATTTGTATCTGTCCTGCAATTCTGGCGTCGCCTACCCGTGTTCTGGGAGCCGACGAGCAGGTCCGCGTCGCGCCTCCCCAAAGCCGATATGATCGGTGGCGATTCGCGGTCCCACCACGAAGAAGAGATGATGCGTCCGCAAGCCTTTATCGTCGCCGGAATGGCCTGCCTCACGCTGGGCGGATGCGCTTCGGCGCGCAAGCCCGACACGCGGTTGCCTGCCGCCTTCGAAGCCGCCCAGGCGGCTGACGCGGCCGCGCCGCCCGCAGCGGCGCTGGATGTCTGGTGGACCCAGTTCGGAGACGCCGAACTCACCGGGCTGATCGACCAGGCCCTGAAGGCCAGCCCTGACGCCCGCGCCGCCGCCGCGCGCCTGGCCGAGGCCCGGGTCACGGCTTCCAGCGCCCTGATCGCCTTCCTGCCCCAAGGCGACGCCAAGGGCTCGACCAAGGAAACCCACACCACCCAGACCTCGGGTACGGTGATCAATATCCCGGGCTTCTCCTCCAACGGGAAGAGCACCGCCGACAGCGCCAGCTTGAACGTCAGCTGGGAGGTCGATCTGTTTGGCCGGATCTTCGCGGTGGCCAAGGCCGCGCGGGGGGACACCGCCGCCGCGCGGTTCGACTATGAGAGCACCCGCGCCAGCCTGGCCGCCAATGTGGCCGACACCTATTTCCAGGCCCGGGGCCTGGCCATCCAGCTGGAAGACGCCCGCCAGACCCTGCGCATCGAGCAGGCCCTGCAGAACGTCGCCGATATAAAGGCCCAGCGGGGCCTGGGCTCCAGCGCCGACGCCGACCGCGTGGCCGGCGACCTCTCGCAAGCTGCGGCCCAGGTCGCCAGCCTGGAGGCCGAACTCAAGGCCACACGCCGCACCCTGCTGGTGCTGGTCGGCCGCGGCGCCGAGCCCCTTGCCAATCTTCCGGTCGACGCCACGGTGGGCGTGATCCCGGAGGTTCCGGTCTCGATCCCGGGCGCCCTGCTGGCCCGCCGGCCCGATGTGCGCGAGGCCGAGGCCAAGGTGATGTCCGCCGCCGGCCGCAAGGACTACGCCCGCCTGGCCTTCTTCCCGACCTTTACCCTGACCCCCGGGATCGGCCTCTCCAAGAGCGAGCAGCCGGGCTATTCCTCCGGCACCCGCAACTGGTCGATCGGGGCGGCGGTGTCGCAGCCGATCCTGTCGATCCCCAAGCTGCTGGTCGATCTGAAGACCCAGGACGCCCGCACCGAACAGGCGGTCATCGCCTATGAGAAGGCGGTGCAGACCGCCTATGGCGAAGCCGATAACGCCCTCGTCCGCCTCGACTCCGACCGGCGTCGGGTGGACGAATTGAGCGGCGGAGAACGCCGGGCCGGACGGGCCTATGAGGCCTCCCGCGTCCGTTACGCCGCCGGCCTCGACGATCTGTCGAGCGCGCTCAGCGCCGAACAGTCCTGGCGCTCGGTCCGGTCCCAACTCACCGCCGCCCAGGTCCAGGCCCTGCGCCGGGCGGTGCAAACCTACAAGGCGCTGGGAGGCGGCTGGCCGTCCTCCACCGTGCGCACTCTGAAAGAGGCACGCTAGACGTGACGAGATCTTCCCTTCCCCTCGCCCCGAACGCCAGGCTCACGCTTGGGGTGGTCCTGGCCGTCGCCCTCGCGGCCGGCCCCCTGGCCGGCTGCGGCCGCAAGGCCCAGGTCAAGGAGACCGAAGCCCAGCGGGCCCGCGCCGTTCGCGTGGTCCGGATCGAAGCCCAGCCGATCAATGGGGCCCTGGCCGCCACCGGCGTCCTGCAGCCCCGCGAGGAGGCCGCCGTCCTGCCGGAGGTCACCGGTTATCGGGTGGCCAGGGTGCTGGTCGACGAGGGGACCTATGTCCATGCCGGCCAGACCCTGGTGCAGCTCGACGGCGCCCTGATCTCGGCCCAGCTCGACCAGCAGCGGGCGCTCGCCGCCCAGGCCGCCGTCCAGGCCGAGCAGGCCGAGGCCCAGGCCAATCGCGTCAACGGTCTCGACGGCCAGGGCGTGCTCTCGCAGGAGGCGCTCGACCAGCGCCGCTTCCAGGCCCGCGCCGCCCGCGCCACCGCCAACGCCCAGGCCGCCGCGCTGAAGGACATCTCGACCCGGTCCGGCAAGCTGTCGGTCTCGGCGCCGGTCTCTGGCCTGGTTCTGGAACGCAATGTCCGCCCCGGCGACCTGTCGGCGGCCAGCGCCACCCCCTGGTACCGCATCGCCCAGGGCGGCCAGATCGAGCTGAAGGCGGAACTGTCCGAGGAAGACGTCGCCCGGGTCCGCCCCGGCCAGCATGTGACGGTGATCCTGCCGACCGGCTCCAGCGCCGAGGGCACGGTGCGACTGGTCTCCCCCCAGGTGAACACCCAGACCAAGCTCGGTTCCGTCCGCATCAGCTTGCCGGTGCGCTCCGACATCCGTTCCGGCGGCTTCGGCCGCGCCCTGTTCCAGGACGCCGCCGGCCAGAGCCTGGCCGTGCCCGAGACCGCGGTGCGCTATGACGCCGACGGCGCCAGTGTCATGACCGTCGACGCCAACAACCGCGTCAAGCGGGTGGTGGTGCAGACCGGCGCCCGGGGTGGCGGTCTGGTCGCCCTGACCAAGGGCCCGCCGGCCGGCGCCCTGGTCGTGCAGAACGCCGCGGCCTTCCTGCTGGATGGCGACCTGATCCGTCCCGTGGTTGGTGAGGCCGCCCAGCCCGCGAGCGCTCAACGATGAGCCACCACGATCCCTATGCCGGCCAGTCGCAGGGCGGCGGGTTCCGCATCTCGGCCTGGGCGATCCAGAATCCGGTGCCGGTGGCGGTGCTGTTCATCGCCCTGATCCTGGCCGGGATGGTTTCCTACACCGGCCTGCCGATCAAGCAGTTCCCGAACGTCCAGTTCCCGATGGTCTCGGTGACCGTCACCCAGAACGGCGCCGCGCCGTCGGAGATGGAGACCCAGATCACGCGTCCGATCGAGGACGCCATGGCCGGTATCTCCAACGCCAAGAACATCTATTCGACGGTCTCCCAGGGCGTCTCGACCACCAATATCGAGTTCGAGCTCGGCGAAGATCTCCAGAAGAAGACCGATGACGTGCGCTCCCGCGTGGAACAGACGCGCGCCGTGCTGCCCCAGGGCATCGACCAGCCGACGGTCACCCGGGTGGAGTTGGACAGCCAGCCGATCCTGACCTACGCGGTCGAGGCGCCGGCCATGTCCGACACCGAGCTGTCCTGGTTCATCGACGACACCGTCTCGCGCAGCCTGCAGGCGGCCAAGGGGGTCTCGCAGATCTCCCGGGTCGGCGGGGTGAACCGCGAGATCAATGTCCTCATCGACCCCGACAAACTGGCGGCGCGAGGCCTGACCGCCGCGTCTGTCAACACCGCCCTGCGCGGCTTCGACCTCGACGCGGCCGGCGGCCGGGCCCAGGTGGGCGGTCGCGAACAGACCCTGCGGATTCTGGGCGCCGTCAACACCCTGGACGCGCTGCGCGCGCTCACCATCCCCACCGGATCAGGCCGCTATGTGAAGCTGACCGATATCGCCGAGGTCGGCGACGGCTCGTCCGAAGTGCGCGGCTTCGCCCGGCTGAACAACCGCCCGGTGGTCGGCTTCCAGGTGATGAAGACCCGCGACTCCAGCGACGTGGTGGTCGATGACGGGGTGATCAAGGCGCTCGCCAAGCTGGAAAAAACCCGGCCGGGCGTGAAATTCACGCGGATCTTCTCGTCGGTCGACGAGACCCGCGCCTCGTTCCGCGCCACCGAGCACGTGCTGCTGGAAGGCATGATCCTGGCCGCCCTGGTGGTGTTCCTGTTCCTGCGCGACTGGCGCTCGACCATGATCACCGCCTTCGCCATGCCCGTGTCGCTGATCCCGACCTTCTTCATCATGAGCCTGATGGGCTTCTCGCTGAATGTCGTGACCCTGCTGGCGCTGACCCTGGTGATCGGCATCCTGGTTGATGACGCCATCGTCGAGATCGAGAACATCGAGAAGCGCGTGGCCCAGGGCATGCGGCCCTATGAGGCCTCGATGATCGGCGCGGACGCCATCGGCCTGGCGGTCGTGGCCACGACCATGGCCATTGTGGTGGTGTTCACGCCGGTGTCCTTCATGAAGGGCATGGCCGGCCAGTTCTTCCGCGAGTTCGGCCTGACCGTCTCGGTGGCCGTCCTGTTCTCCCTGGTGGTGGCCCGCCTGCTCACCCCGCTGATGGCGGCCTATCTGCTGAAGCCCGCCAAGCAGGCCCATGCCCGCAAGCCCTTCGAGGGCTTCTACCGCAACGCCCTGGAATGGGCGCTCGACCACCGCATCATCGCCTGTATCGCCGGCGGCGTGATGTTCGTCGGCTCGCTGTTCCTGGCCACCCTGCTGCCCCAGGGCTTCCAGCCGGCCGGCGACCCCGACTATGTCTATGTGAACATCCAGGGCCCGCCGGGCGCCTCGGCCAAGGCCATGGAGGACACCGCCTCGCGGGTCAGTCGGATCTTCGAAGGTCGTCCCGGCGTGCGCGGCGTGTTCACCCAGGTCGGCTCCACCGCGGCCAGCGGCGGCCCCGGCTTCGGCGGCGGTGGCGGCGGCAGCGACCTGCGCGACGGCACGGTGATCGTGCTGCTCAACGAGAAGCGGTCGATGACCGGCAACGACCTCAAGAACGCCACCCGCCAGGACCTGCGCGAGATTCCCGATGCGCGGGTGTCCTTCCTCGACTTCCAGGGCGGCGCCGGCATCTCCCAGGTGCTGACCGGCGACGATCCCGTGGCGCTGCAGAGCGCGGCGCTCGAGCTCGAGAAGGAAATGCGGACGATCCCGATCATCGCCGATCCCCGGCCGTCCGTGCCGCCGACCGGTCCTGAACTGGTGGTCCGTCCCCGCGCCGACGAGGCCGCCCGCCTGGGCGTCTCGGTCGACACCATCGCCCAGATCGCCCGGGTGGCGACGCTCGGCGACATCGACGCCAATGTGGCCAAATTGACGGCCGGTGAGCGCCGCATCCCGATCCGCATCCGCATGCCGGCCGAAGCCCGCGCCGACCTGGAGCGGATCAAGGCCCTGCGCGTGCCGACCGCCGCGGGCGGCATGACCACGCTGGACGCCGTGGCCGACATCAGCTTCCAGGCCGGTCCGTCCCAGATCAACCGGTTGAACCGCAAGCGCCAGCAGACCGTCCAGGCCGAGCTCAACGGCTCGGTCCAGGGGCCGGCGGTCAAGGCGATCCAGCAACTGCCGATCATGAAACATCTGCCCCCCGGCGTGGGGCCGGCCCAGACGGGTCAGCTGGAAGCCATGGCCGAGCTGTTCGGCTCCTTCGGCCTGGCCCTGATCTCCGGGGTGTTGATGATCTTCGGGGTGCTGGTGCTGCTGTTCCGCAGCTTCTTCAAGCCGGGCGTCATCCTGACCGCCCTGCCGCTGTCGTTCGGCGGCGCCTTCCTGGGGCTGCTGATCTTCAACCTGTCGCTCAGCATTCCCTCGCTCATCGGCTTCCTGATGCTGATGGGCCTGGCCGCCAAGAACTCGATCCTGCTGGTCGAATACGCCATCGAGCGCGAACGTGAGGGCGTGCCCCAGCGCGAGGCGCTGCTGGAGGCCTGCCGCGAGCGGGCCCGGCCGATCGTCATGACCACCATGGCCATGGCCGCCGGTATGCTGCCCACCGCGCTCGCCCTGGAGAAGGGCGCCGAGTTCCGCCAGCCCATGGCCGTGGCGGTGATCGGCGGCCTGATCACCTCGACCCTGCTGTCCCTGGTCCTGGTGCCGGTGGTGTATGAGTTCGTGGACGACTTCGAGGCCTGGCTGCGGCCCAAGCTCGCCAGGATCATCACCCCGCGCGAGGCGAAGCCCGAGCCCACCGTCGGCTGAGGCGGGGTCGCTGTTCAAGCGGCCTGACCTCGGTCTATGGTCCCCCGATCAGCTGGGGAACGGATATGGCGAGCTTTTCGGGCGGTGCGTCGCTGATGGCGGGCTTCAGGCTGCTGCGGCAAAGGCCGGGCCTGCTGGCGCCCTGGGCCCTGGCCTGGCTGCTGGTGGGACTGGCGCCCCAGATCCTGCCCTATGCGGTGTTGTGGCCGGACGTGGTGGCGGCCTATGGCCCGATGTTCCACGACGCGGTGGCGGGAATCGAGCCGGATCAACAGTCCGCCGAACTGATGACGCTGCAGAACCGCATGCTGCCCTTCAGCCTGTTGCAGCTGCCGCTGTCACTTGCGGGCCTCAGCATCCTCTACGCCGCCGTCTATCGGGCGGTGCTGGAGCCCAAGGCCAAGGGCTTCGGCTATCTGCGCCTGGGGCGGGCCGAACTCTGGATGATGCTCACCCAGGCGGCGGCCCTGGGCCTGTTCGTCCTGGCCTCCATCGCCGCCCTGATCGTCGGCGCCATCGCGGTCCTGGCCATCCGGATCGCCTCCGGCAATGACGACGGGGTGACGGGGATCGCGACCTTCGGCGCCTGCCTGATCGCCGCCATCCTGCTGGGCTGGTGCGCGGTGCGTCTGTCGCTGGCCCTGCCCATGACCTTCACTGAGCGCCGGTTCCGGCTTCTGGAGTCCTGGGCCCTGACCCGGGGCCATGGCTGGAAGATCTTCGGGGTGATGGTCGGGCTGGTGGCGATCCTGCTGCTGATGGAGGTCGCCCTGGTCATGGTGGTCATGATCGTGGCGGTGGCGGCCGGGGTCAGCGGCGGACTGACGGGCCTGGAGGCCCAACTCCAGGGCCTGTTCAGCCATCCGCCGGCGGTGTGGCTGCCAGTATTGGGACCCTGGCTGGCGGTCGGGACGGTGGTCTATGCCGTCATGGCCGCCGCCCTGCACGCGATCACCGTCGCGCCCCTGGCCGAAATCTATCGCCAGCTGGCCGGAAAGCCTGCCGCCGAGGCCTAAAGTTCGTGTCGAAGGACCTGGGCGAACAGCTCCGGATCGACATTGCCGCCCGACAGCACCAGCCCCACGGTCGCCCCGGGCCTGGCCTGGGCGACCTTGCCGGCCAGCAGGGCGGCCAGACAGACCGAGCCGCCGGGCTCGACCACCAACTTCAGCACCTGGAAGGCGTAGCGCATCGCCTCCGCCACCTCGGCGTCATCGACGACGGCGATATCGGCCAGGGTCATCTGCAGGATGGGGAAGGTCAGCGCGCCGGGCGAGGGGGTCTCCAGGGCGTCGCAGAGCGAGCGGGTGGTGGGCTTCAACAGCTGGCGTGCGCCGGCCTTGAGCGACTTGGCGGTGTCGTCGAAGCCGGCCGGCTCGACGCCGACGATCTCGGTCGCCGGCGACAGGGCGCGCACCGCCAGCGAGGTCCCCGCCATCAGTCCGCCGCCGCCGACCGGCGCCATGACCAGGTCGAGTTCGCAGCCCAGAGCGCGCGCCTGGGCGACCAGTTCCAGCCCGACCGTGCCTTGGCCGGCGATGATGTCGGGATCGTCAAAGGCCGGGACCACCACGGCCCCGCGCATCGCGGCGGCCTCGGCGGCGATCGCCACCCGGTCCTCGGTCAGCCGGTCATAGAGCCTGATCTCCGCCCCATAGCCCCGCGTCGCCTCGACCTTCACCGAGGGCGCGTCGGCCGGCATGACGATCAGGGCCGGCATGCCCAGCAGCCGGGCGGCCAGCGCCACCCCTTGCGCGTGATTGCCGGAGGAGAAGGCCACCACCCCGGCGCGGCGCTGTTCGGCGCTGAGCTGCGACAGGCGGTTATAGGCGCCGCGAAACTTGAAGGCTCCGACCCTCTGCAGGGTCTCGGGCTTGATCAGCACGCGCAGGCCCAGCCGCTCGTTCAGGGCCGGGCTTTCGATCAGCGGCGTTTCGATCGCATGGCCCTTCAGCCGGCCGGCGGCGGCCTCGATATCGGCGAAGACCACGCTCATTTGGCGAACACCATGGCGTCGTCGGCGAAGGCCTTGAACTCCAGCGCATTGCCGGAAGGGTCGAGGAAGAACAGGGTCGCCTGTTCCCCGGGCTGACCCTTGAAGCGGATCTGGGGTTCGATGACGAACCGGGTTCCGGCGGCCTTCAGCCTTTCGGCCATCTCCTCCCACTGGGGCAGGGTGAGGATCGCGCCGAAGTGGCGGACCGGCACGTTCTCGCCGTCGACGGCGCTGGTGTTGCGGTGGCCGGCCTCGTCGGGGGACAGGTGGGCGACGATCTGGTGGCCGTAGAAATCGAAGTCGATCCAATCCGGGCTGGATCGGCCTTCGGGACAGCCGAGCAGGTCGCCATAGAAGACGCGGGCCTCGGCGAGGTCGCGGACGGGGAAGGCCAGATGGAAGCGGGGCAGGGTCATGATCTCCTCATAGCGCCGCCTCCGGCCCCGCGCGAGAGGGGCGGGGCGCAAGCCGGGACTTGACGGCGAAAGCGCCACGGGCTCTACACCGGCTGACTGCGACCCAGGCGCCCGAGCGGCCCGGCGTGGTCACCGAAAATCGATCAAGTCCACCCGCCGAGAGCCTGTCGAAGGGCGTGGTTGGACCCGCGCGGCAGGCTGCGGAATCGTATCTGATGGCCAATGTGACTGTGATCGGCGCTCAATGGGGCGACGAGGGTAAGGGCAAGCTGGTCGACTGGCTGTCGAACCGCGCCGACGTGGTGGTGCGCTTCCAGGGCGGCCACAACGCCGGTCACACCCTGGTGGTGGGCAATCAGGTCTACAAGCTCTCGCTGCTGCCCTCCGGCGTGGTCCAAGGCAAGCTGTCGGTGATCGGCAACGGCGTGGTGGTCGATCCCTGGCACCTCCTGGAAGAGATCGCCAAGATCGGCGCCCAGGGGATCAAGATCACGCCAGAGCTGCTGGTCGTGGCCGACAACGCCTGCCTGATCCTGCCCCTGCACCGCGACCTGGACCAGGCGCGCGAGGCCGCCGCGGTCAACAAGATCGGCACCACGGGGCGCGGCATTGGCCCGGCCTATGAGGACAAGGTCGGCCGCCGGGCCATCCGGGTCGGGGACCTGGCCGATCGCGAGGCCCTGGAGGCCAAGATCGACCGGCTGCTGGCTCACCACACCCCCTTGCGCCGAGGCCTAGGCCTGCCGGACTTCGACGCCGCCGGCCTGCTGGCGGAACTGGAGGCCATCGCGCCCAAGATCCTGCCCTTCGCCCAGCCGGCCTGGCGGCTGCTGGACGAGGTGGTGAAGTCGGGCAAGCGGGTGCTGTTCGAAGGCGCCCAGGGCGCGCTGCTGGATGTCGACCACGGCACCTATCCTTATGTGACCTCGTCCAACACCGTGGCGGGCCAGGCCGCAGCCGGATCGGGCCTCGGGCCCAAGGGGCCGGGCTTCGTGCTGGGGATCGTCAAGGCCTATACGACCCGGGTCGGCGAGGGGCCGTTCCCCACCGAGCTGTTCGACGAGATCGGCCAGCACCTGGGCACGGTCGGCAAGGAGTTCGGCGTGGTCACCGGCCGGCCGCGCCGCTGCGGCTGGTTCGACGCGGTGCTGGTGCGCCAGTCCGTGGCTCTGAACGGCATCGACGGTATCGCCCTGACCAAGCTCGATATCCTGGATGGCCTGCCCAAGCTGAAGATCTGCGTCGGCTACAGGCTGGGCGACAAGACCTTCGACTATCTGCCGGCCGGGCTGAAGGCCCAGTCGGCGCTGGAGCCGATCTATGAGGAGATGGAGGGGTGGAGCGAGAGCACCGCCGGCGCCACCTCCTGGAAGGATCTGCCCGCCAACGCGGTGAAATATGTCCGCCGCGTCGAGGAACTGATCGGGGCGCCGGCCGCCATGGTCTCCACCAGCCCACAGCGCGACGACACCATCATGGTCCGCGATCCGTTCCAGGACTGAAGCCCTCGGGGTGGAGGGGCGCGGCACGGCGTCCCGGCCGCCCTTGCGTCAAGCTGATCTTTACGGTCGGGGGCCTAACTAGGGGCTTCAGTTCGTTGGTTTGGTCCCCGGTCGCCTCGTGTTCAACGATGAGTCAAAGCTGATCGCGCGCATGGCCCCCCGGCTGCGCAAGGTGCTGGTCATCGACCCGGCGCCCGCCAGCGCGCGGCTGCTCGGCGACCTGCTGCGCAATATCAGCCATGGCGAGGTCTATATCGCCTCCACCAACAAGCGCGGACTGGAGCTGGCCGGCCAGGTCGACCCGCAGCTGATCTTCGTGGAGCTGAACGGCGCGGGCACCGACGGCGTCGACTTCGCGCGCAAATTCCGCCGCAGCGATCTGATCTGCCGCCAGGCGCCGATCATCGTGGTCACCGCCACCGCCACCGCCCAGTCGATCATGGCCGCCCGCGACGCCGGTGTGCATGAATTCCTGCGCAAGCCCTATACCGCCAAGGAGCTGGTCCGCCGGCTGGAGGCCGTGACCTTGCGGCCGCGCGACTGGGTCGAGGCGGTGCAATATATCGGCCCCGACCGCAGGCGCTTCAATTCCGACGACTATACCGGCCCGCTCAAGCGTCGCTCCGACAGCAAGGCCTCGACCGATTCCCAGCGCATCCTGCAGGCTCTGCGGATCATCAAGGCGGCGCTGACCGCCCTCGACAGCGATCCCGCCCAGGCCATGCGCGCGCTCAGGGCCCAGGCCGGCGACCTGCAGCGGGTGGCGGTGAACATCTCCGACATGTCGCTGGCCACCGAGGCGGCCGACCTGCAGCGCTGCCTGCTGGCGTCGGCCCAGCGCGGCGTGCTCGACCCCGCCGAGATCACCGGCTTCGCCGCCCCGTTGCTGGAGCGGCTTCCGGCCGACGACGCCAACCGCGCCAAGCCGCAATCGGTGATGCTCTAAACCAAAAAGTCAGAGCATTTCTTGATCCGAAAAGTACGTCACACTTTTCGGGGAATGCTCCAGCCAGACACGAAACGCCCGCCGCTCCGGTCTGGAACAGCGGGCGCAGTCGATCGATCTTCAGATCGTTCAGGCGTCGACGAGGTGCTTGGCCTCGGCGGCGGCCTTCATGGACTTCTGCAGTTTCTCGAAGGCGCGGACCTCAATCTGGCGGACCCGCTCGCGGCTGACGCCATATTGCGAGGCCAGTTCTTCCAGGGTGGTCGGATCGTCCTTCAGCCGACGTTCGGTCAGGATGTGACGTTCACGGTCGGACAGCTCGGTCATGGCCGTCTCGAGCAGGCTCATGCGGATCGTGCGTTCCTGGCTCTCGGCGACCTGGGTCTCCTGGCTGACCGCGTCGGTGTCCTCCAGCCAGTCCTGCCACTCGCTCTCGCCGTCGGCGCGCAGGGGCGCGTTCAGTGAGGCGTCGGGGCCCGACAGCCGGCGGTTCATCGAGATCACTTCTTCGTCCAGCACGCCCAGCTTGGTGGCGATCTCGCTGACCTGGTCGGCGCGCAGGTCGCCTTCCTGGAAGGCCGAGATGGCGCTCTTGGCCTTGCGGAGGTTGAAGAACAGCTTCTTCTGGGCGGCGGTGGTGCCCATTTTCACCAGGCTCCAGGAGCGCAGGATGTATTCCTGGATCGAGGCGCGGATCCACCACATGGCGTAGGTCGCCAGGCGGAAGCCCTTGTCGGGCTCGAACTTCTTCACCGCCTGCATCAGGCCGACATTGCCCTCGGAGATCACTTCCCCGATCGGCAGGCCATAGCCGCGATAGCCCATGGCGATCTTGGCCACCAGGCGCAGGTGGCTGGTCACGAGGCGGTGGGCCGCCTCGGGGTCCTCATGTTCCTTCCACGCCTTGGCCAGCATGAACTCTTCGTCCTTGGCCAACATGGGGAACTTACGAATTTCGGTCAGATACCGGCTCAGGCCGCCATCAGGCGACATGACCGACAGTGCGGTCGCAGCCATGGAATTATCCCCTTCCCTCGTGCGGACTTCAGGTCGGCGCGCGACAAGCCGCGCGAGGCCGTACGCCCCCTCCAATCCTCAGATAGGTATTGATCGGCGGCGGCGTAAGAGGGCCCATCTGGGAGGACGGCCCGAAAATCCGAGTGCTCAACTCAGGTATTTCTAGACCTGGATCGGGGCGCCATCAAGGCGTCGGCCGCCCAGTCTTTCTCACAGGGCTGCGAGCAATGCTTCCAGGTCGGCCATGTCCGGCGGCAGGGCGCTCTCGA
The DNA here is from genome assembly GCF_947378715.1 of Phenylobacterium aquaticum. GTDB lineage: Bacteria > Pseudomonadota > Alphaproteobacteria > Caulobacterales > Caulobacteraceae > Phenylobacterium > Phenylobacterium aquaticum_A. The sequence continues at coordinate 3,590 of NZ_CANCLE010000068.1, read as the reverse complement.
ACCTCAGGGCCTCTGCGGTGATCGGATGGACGAAGCCCAGGACCCTGGCGTGCAGGGCCTGGCGGGCCAGGCCCGCCTGGACCATGGCGTCCCGCACGGCCTGGGCTGGCGCGCCGGCTCCATAGACCGGATCCCCCAGGCAGGGCGAACCCTTGGAGGCCATGTGCACGCGAATCTGATGGGTGCGACCAGTCTCCAGCCGGCAGGCCACCCGGGCGGCCAGGGGCTTGTCCTGGGGCCCGAAGGCGCGCTCGACCCCATAGTGGGTGACGGCCTCGCGGCCGCCGGTCTTCAGCACCGCCATCTTCTTGCGATCCGCCTGGGAGCGGCCCAGCCGGGTCGCGATGGTCCCGCGCGTGGGATGCGGGGCGCCGCGGACCAGGGCGACATATTCCCGGTCGATGTCGTGGGCGGCGAACAGGGCCGACAGCCCCTGGTGGGCGGCGTCGGTCTTGGCGACCACCAGCAGGCCGGAGGTGTTCTTGTCGATCCGGTGGACGATGCCGGGCCGCGCCACCCCGCCGATCCCGGCCAGGCTGTCGCCGCAGTGATGCAGCAGCGCATTGACCAGGGTGCCCCGCTCGCTCCCGGGCGCCGGGTGGACCGCCATGCCCGGCGGCTTGTCGACGATGATCAGATAGGCGTCTTCATACACGACCCTGATCGGTATGGCCTCTGGCTGCGGCAGGGCCGGCTCCGGCGGTGGGATGGCCAGGTCATAGGTTCCCGCCTGGGCCTTGGCCGAGGCGTCGGTCAGCACCTTTCCGTTCAAGGTTAAACGACCTTGGGCGATCAGGGCCTGGAGCCGGGCGCGGGACAGGTCCGGGATCAGGTCGGCCAGGGTCTTGTCCAGCCGCGCGCCGGCCTGGTCGGCGCCGAGCGCCAGGCTCAGGGTCTCGCCGCCGGCCCCGTCTTCCGCAGCCGGATCGCCAGTCTCTTCATCATCGAGCGCGAGATCGGAAGGCGGGGGGATCAGAGGACGTGGCCTTGGCTGAACATCGAACTATCATGCTCCCGTCTTAGGGAACGTGCGGTGTATCGCACGGCGTCCGAAGGGGCGCGAGCAGGGGATGGACGCATGAATATCGATCGTCGCAGGGCCCTGGCCCTTCTCGGCCTCGGCGTCGCCAGTCCGGCGCTGGCCCAGACGCCAGCGCCCTATGCTGGAGCCGTGACCTTCAGCCACGGCGTCGCCTCGGGCGATCCCTTGCAGGACCGGGTGATCCTGTGGACCCGGATCACCCCGGCCGATCCCAATGCCGGGGACATCGCCTATAGCTGGCGGCTGCAGCCGGTGGGCAAGGGCCGCAGGCTGGCTAAGCTGGCCAAGTCCGGCTCTGGGGTCACTGGTCCGGGCCGGGATTTCACCGTGAAGGTCGATGTCACGGGGCTGCGGGCCGGTCGCGACTATACGTTCTGGTTCGAGGCCAATGGCGTCGCCTCGCCCGGCGGCAAGACCCGCACCCTGCCCCAGGGGCCGACCAAGGAGGTGGTGCTGGCGGTCGCCTCCTGCGCGCTCTATCCGAATGGCTATTTCAACGCCTATGGCGCGATCGCGGCCCTGCCCCGGGTCGACGCCGTCCTGTTCGTCGGCGACTACATCTACGAATATGGCGGACCGGACTCCTACGGCATGGATTCCAAGGTGGCCTATTTCCGGCCCCACGACCCGCCGCACGAGTGCGAAAGCCTCGAGGACTACCGGCGCCGTCACGCCCAGTACAAGACCGATCCCATGCTGCAGGCGGCCCATGCCCGCGCGCCCTGGATCGTGGTCTGGGACGACCACGAGACCGCCAATGACAGCTACAAGGACGGGGCCCAGAACCACACCCCGGCCGACGAGGGCCCCTGGGACGAACGCAAGGCCCGGGCGATCAAGGCCTATTTCGAGTGGATGCCGATCCGCGAGCCGGCCGATGGCGGCTTCGCCATCAACCGCAGCTTCCATTTCGGCGACCTGGCCAGCCTGTTCATGCTGGAGACCCGGCTGACGGCCCGCGACAAGCAGCTGGTCTATGATCGCGACCTGCCGGGGCTCGACGGCAAGCCCGACGCCAAGGGCTTCCGCGCCAAGCTCTATGACCCCTATCGCCGGATGATGGGCGAGGCCCAGGAGCAGTGGCTGGCCGACGAGTTGGCCAGCTCGGTGAAGTCCGGCCGCACCTGGCAGGTGCTGGGCAATGAGGTGATCATGGCCCGGGTCAATGTCGCCAGCTTCAAGAAGGAGCTCGACCCGGCGGCCTACGCCAAGGCCATGGCCGGGGTCTCGGCGGCCGGCAAGCAGCGCATGGAGCGGCTGGAGCTGATCGCCAGCCTGGGCCTGCCCTATGGCCTGGACATGTGGGACGGCTATCCGGTGGACCGCGAGCGGGTCTATGCCGCGATCAAGGCGGCCGGGGCTCGGACCATCGTGGTCTCCGGCGACAGCCACGCCTTCTGGGCCAATGAGCTCTATGACGCCGGCGGGACCCGGGTGGCCGCCGAGTTCGGCGCGACGGGGATCACCAGCCCCGGCGGCGGCGACGCCCTGCCGACCGTGCCGCTGGGCGAGGTCTACGCAAAGGCCAACAAGGAGGTCGTCTATAACAACCAGGCGGCCAAGGGCTTCGTGCTGCTGACCCTGACCCCGACCGAGGCGAGGGGCGAACTGGTCAAGGTCTCGTCCATCGTCACGCCCGACTACACGGTCGCGGTCGACAAGGCGTTCAGGGTGACCCCGGAGCCGGGGGGGATCTCGGCGGTCACCGAGATCTAGCGGCGTTCCAGCGCCAGCCGCACCCCGAAGGCCAGAAAGACGCCGCCAGTCAGCCGGTCCAGCCAGCGGACCACGGCGGCGCGCTTCAGCACGCGGGCCAGGGGCTGGGTGGCGGCGATCAGGGCGGCGAACCAGGCGATCCCCAGCACTGCGTGAATGGCGGCGAGGCCAAACATGAACGGCCCAGGGGACACGCCGGTCGGCAGGAACTGGGGCAGGAACGAGACGTAGAAGACGCCGACCTTGGGGTTCAGCAGATTGGTCAACAGACCTCGACGCATCCAGGCCAGGCTGCTGGCGGGCGCTGCAGAGGGCGCCTCCAGGTCGAAGGCGCTGCGCGGCTTGAGGATCAGGCCGATCCCCATCCAGACCAGATAGGCGGCGCCCGTCCACTTGAGCAGGGTGAAGGCGATCGTCGAGGCCGCCAGCAGGGCGCCGAGACCCACCGCCGCCGCCGCGCCCCAGGCCAGGCAGCCCAGCACGATGCCAATCCCGGCCAGGGCCGCCCGCCTCGGCCCCTCGACGGCGGCGGTGCGCAGCACGAGCGCGGTGTCGAGCCCCGGCGTCAGGGTCAGCAGGGCCGCGGCCAGGGTGAAGGCCGTGAGCGCTTGAACAATCGTCATGGTCTCTCCACCAGCTTGCCGTCCTCGACGACCCGATAGAAGCAGGAGCGGAAGCCCACATGGCAGGCGCCGCCATCGCCCTGGGGCAGGACCTTGAGCCACAGGCAGTCCTGGTCGCAGTCGATGCGCATCTCGACGATCTTCTGGATCTGGCCCGAGGTCGCGCCCTTGTGCCAGATCTCGTCTCGCGACCGGCTGAAATAGACCGC
>NZ_CANCLE010000067.1 GCF_947378715.1 Phenylobacterium aquaticum | reverse complement strand
GCCGTCGCCGCGCCCCTGCGCGCCCAGGGCCTGTCCGCCCAGGCCTGGGCGCTGGACGTCACCGATCCCGCCGCCATCCGCCAGGTCGTGGCCGAGATGGCCGAGCGCTGGGGCGGGCTCGATATCGTGGTCAACAACGCCGGGGTCTCGGGCTTCGCGGCCATCGACGACGAGGCCCACTACGACGCCGTCTGGGCCAAATCCCTGGCCGTGCTGCTCACCGCCCATCAGCTGGTGATCCGCGCCGCCCTGCCGTGGCTGCGCAAGTCCGCTGCCCCGCGCATCGTCAATATCGCCTCGACCGAGGCCCTGGGCGCCACCGCCAAGGACAGCCCCTACGCCGCCGCCAAGGCCGGGGTGGTCGGCCTGACCCGCGCGCTCGCCGTCGAGCTCGGCCGCGAGGGCATCACCGTCAACTGCGTCTGTCCCGGCCCCATCGCCACCGGCATGACCGCCAACATCCCCGACGAGGCCAAGCAGACCTTCGCCAAGCGCCGCACCGCCATGGGCCGCTACGGCGAGCCGGAAGAGGTCGCCCACATCACGGTCAGCCTCTGCCTGCCCGCCGCCAGCTACATCACCGGCGCGATCATCCCGGTCGACGGAGGCCTGACCGCGCGCAACGCCTGAGGCTCAGGCGACGGCGGCGCGAGGGTGGGTCACCCGCGCGCGCGGGAAGATCCTCAGGAAGTTCTCGGCATAGAACTTGTCCCGCACCGACGGGTCGCGTTCGCCCAGCGATGACTCGAACCGGCCGATCGGATTGCGGCCGCCCTCGATGTGCGGATAGTCGCTGGAGAACAGGTACAGGTCCGGATTGGACTGATCGATGAAGGCCCCGACCTCTTCGAAGACAAAGGGCGTGAAGGCCAGCTGATCGGTCATTTGCTGCGACGGCGTTCGGCTCAATCCCTGCAGGTTGGCGTCATTGCGGCTCCAGTGCTTCACCACCCAGTCCAGCCGGCGCAGCAGCTCCGGAACCCAGCCGGCGCCCAGTTCCACACTGGCCCCGCGCAGGCCCGGATGGCGTTCCAGCACCCCATCCAGCACCATCATGGTCAGGAAGGCCTCCGGCCCCTCGTGCAACAGGGCGATGTCCTTGGTGCGCAGGTTCTCGCCGCCGCCCAGCCAGTCCTTGGTCGGCGCCCGGCCATTGTTCATCCAGGCCTTGGCCAGTTGCAGCGGCGCGCCGCCCACATGCAGCACGAAGGGTGTTCCACTCTCCGCCAGTCGCGCCCAGAACGCATCGAGATCCACATGGCCCGGGGACCGGTCGCCGCAGGGCCGGTGCGGGATCCACACCGCTTCCAGGCCCTGGCCCAGCACCGCGTCCAGTTCGGCCATGGCCAGGTCCGGGTCGTCCAGCGGGATCACCGCCACCCCCATCAGCCGGTCGTCTGAGGCGCAGAAGTCGGCCATGTGGCGGTTGTGGGCCCGGGCCGCGCCATAGCGCAGGCGCGGCTCGACCTTGGAGCTGGCCGAGAACGGCAGGGCGACGCTGTGGGTGGCGAACACCAGCTGCTTCCTGAACCCCAGGAGGTCCATGGCCCGGGTCCGGTCGGCGCTGTCAAAGGCGCCCAGGGCCTGGATCTCCTTGGAGGCCTCGATCAGCCGGTCGCCCAGCGCCACCTGGGCCGCGACATGTTCGGGGCTGTGCTTGCCGCCCTGGTCCATGATCACCGCGACCTCCTCGTCAGTGACGATCGAGGCCGAGTAGCTGACCTCGGGAAGCTCGTCGCGCAGGCCGGGGTCGGCGTACTTCTTCAGGAAGTCCGGCAGCTCCATGATGTGGCTGTCAGCATCATAGAAATCCCGGGTGGCGGGGGCATAGGGCATGGCGTTCTCCCGATCGCCCGCGCCGATCTCTCACCCACATCCGGGACGGCCGCGCGTGGCGTGAGACCAACACTGCCCCGGACGGGCGCGCCTGTCACCTGGACGGGGGCCGCTCAGTGCCCAGCGTCGGGAGACTCCGGCGTCTCGTGGCGGACCCGGACCCGTCGCTTCACCGGCTTGGCCTTGACCACCGCCGGCGGGGGCGGCGGGGCGGTGGCCTCCAGCAGCTCCTTGAGCTTGTCCTGCCACAGCATCGCCCAGGTGTGGCTGCTGTGGCCGTGGCTCATTTCGCTTTCCGGAATCAGCACATAGCTGCCGTTGCGGATCATCGGCGCGAACCTCTCCGACAGGCCCAGCGAAGGCGGATTGACGAAGTCGTCGGCCGAATTCACCCACATGACCTTGGCGGTGATCTTCGAGAGCCCGGCCGAGGCGTCATAATTGCGCGACGCGCTGACCTGATAGAGCAGGTCATTGGCGTCCAGGCTGGCCAGTTCGTCGGCCACATAGTCCTCGGCATAGGCGTCGACCTCGGCCCGGGTCGGCATCGACTTCTGCATCTGGATCGGGGCCGAGCCGGCTATGGACAACAGGGCCGCGGCCTCGCGCAGCGCGCCTTGCGGTTCGCTCTGGTAATTGCCCTCATCCCAGTCCGGGTCTGCCAGGATCGCGTCGATCAGGAACTTGCGCCACAGCCGGTTGCGTCCCGCCAGGGCGGACGGTTCGCAAGCCATGGGCATCAGCCCGTCCATGAAGTCCGGATGGGTCTCACCCATGACGAAGGCGTTCATGCAGCCGAGCGAGGTGCCCATCATCACCCGCAGGTGGTCGACCTTCAGCCCCTCGGTGAGCAGCCGGTATTCCGCCTCGACCATGTCGTCGTAGTCATAGTGCGGGAACCGGGTCCGCAAGCCATCGCTGGGCTTGGAGGATTTCCCGTGCCCGATGCCGTCGGGCAGGATGATGTAGTATTTCGCCGGGTCCAGCAGCCCGCCCGGGACCATCAGCACATTGGCGAACTGCGGTCGCAGGAACTGTCGCCCGGTCCCCCCGGTGCCGTGCACCACCAGCACCGCATTGGTCACGTGACCCTTCTTGTCGCGGATCGGCGCGCCCAGCGTCGTGTAGTGCATGCGCAGCTTTTCCATCACCTCGCCGGTTCCGAACTTGAAGAAGGGGATCACATAGTCCCCCTCCTGGTGCGGCGGCTCGGAGCCCACGGCCGCCTGGCTTGCCCCCGCGCTCAGCAACAGGCCCAGGGCGGCGGTCAGGACAGCGATCTGGCGGAACATGCGGGAACCTTCGGCGACGTCATTCGCGCCGATGCTAGACCGAGTCCCTCAGGGCTGTGTCCGGGCATGGACCACGGCGAAGCGGTCGGCGTGGATCCGCGTCCAGCCCGGCTCGCGGTCCATCAGGGCCACCGCCGGTGCGCCGGGCGGGAAGATGGTCCACCCCACCCGCCGGGCGGCAAGCGTGGCCTCCAGCGCGCCGGCGTCTCCCGCCGCCAGACTCCCATAATTGTCCAGGAAGGCGTCGCGATAGAGTTCCGCCCGGCTGTCCACATAGGGGCGGACGTCGCGCCAGATCAGATAGCCGCCGAAGCTGTAGTCATTGAGCACCGGGCTCGCCCGCACGGCGGCCGGCACGCTGTCCAGCGCGCTCATCGGCGCATTGGCGCTGTCGCCGCGCGTGATCGGCAGGGCCAGCCGCAACATCAGCAAAGCCACCGCCAGTCCCGTCGCCAGGGCGCCGACCCACCGTCCCGGAGCCGACGCCTCGCGCGGCGCGGCCAGGCCGTTCGCCAGCGGCGCGGCCAGCAGCATGGGCCCCACTACGCCCAGCAGCATCTGATGGCGGCCATGGCTGAGCGCCAGGTGGATCATGCCGACCAGCAGGGCCAGCCGCACGGGCGGGAGCTTGATCGGCCGCGTCAGGGCCAGGCCGATCAGCGCCAGCAAGGCGATCTCCATCGGCTCCAGATGGCTGAAGTCGGCCGGCCGCCACTCGCCGATCCCGGCCAGGCTCTTCATCGAAAGCTGCTGGATCGGGAACATCACCCCCTCCAGGCCAAAGGGTGTCAGGGCGGCGCAGGCCAGGGCCAGGGTCCCGAACAGCCCCCAGTCGCGCACCACCTTCAGCCTTGCCCCTGGCCCCGCCGCGATCAGGGCCTCCAGGCCGAAGGGGCCGGCGATCGCCAGACCGAAAGCCCAGCCCCCGTGCAGATTGGCCCACAGCACCATCAGGGCGCAGAGCCAGGGCGAGGGCGCCGTCCCGCGATCCCGCGCCGCCATCAAGCCGCTGACCCAGGCGACCAACACGGGCAGGGCCAGCAGATGCGGCCGCGCCAACAGACTGCCGCCCATCAGGCTCAGCCCCAGGACCAGCACCACCAGCAGCAGGGTTCCCTCGAGGTCGCGCGCCAGCCGGCGGCCCATGAGCCAGGTCGCCAGGCTGAAGGCCGCGCCGCACAGGGCCGTGACGCCCGCCCAGCCGGCCAGGCGATAGGCCGCCGCCATCAGGGCTTCCGACAGCCATTCATGCGCGGTCCAGGCCGCGCCGGCCCGGCTGTAGGACCACAGGTCGACGCGCGGCGCCTGATGGTGGTCCAGGATCCAGCCGCCGACCTTGACATGCCACCAGGTGTCGGGGTCGTTCAGCAGGCCGGGCGAGAACAGGGCCAGCGCCAGGGCGCCCAGCGCCAGGCCGGCCACTACCGCATTGCGGCGATCTGAAGCGGTGAAGGCGATCATGCCTCTGGTCTATCGCCCTTCGCTTAAGACCCTGTTAGGGCTGGCGGTCGACCCTGACATCCCCCACTTGAGGCCCTCAGGCCGCGAGGAGCAGCCCCGCATGACCGCTCAAGACCAGACCCCCGCGGCCCCGCCGATCGAGGTGTCCCTGGTCATTTGCACCATGAACGAGGCCGATTCGATCGCCCCGGTCATCGCCGAGGCGCAAGGCGCCCTGGGCGACCTGACCCATGAGATCATCGTGGTCGATGATTCCCCCGATGAGCGCACCGCCGACGTGGTTCGGGGGCTCGCGGCCCAGGATCCGCGCATCCGGCTGGTCCGCCGCGAGGGTGTGCGCGGCCTGGCCTCGGCCTGCATAGCCGGCTGGGACGCCGCCCAGGGCGAGATCATCGGCGTCATGGACGGCGACGGTCAGCATGAAGCGGGCCTGCTGGGTCCCATGGTCGCGGCCCTGCGCGCCGACAGGGCCGACCTGGTGATCGCCAGCCGCTTCGTCCACGACCGCGACATCGGCCTGACCGGCTTTCGCCGGGCGCTCTCCATCTTCGGCGTGGCGCTCAGCCGCATCGTGATCGGCGCGGCCACCACCGATCCCCTGGCCGGGTTCTTCCTGCTGCGCCGGGAATGGTTCGCCGAGGTCCGGCCGCGCCTGTCGGGTGTCGGCTTCAAGATCCTGGTCGACGTCCTGGCCGGCGGCAAGCGCACCCCCAAGGTCGCCGAGGTCGCCACCAAGCTGCGGCCGCGCATCGCCGGCGCCTCCAAGCTCGACCTGCGGATCATGGTCGAACTGGCCGCCCAGCTGATCGAGACCCGCTCGGGCCGACTGATCCCCAGCCGCTTCGTGATGTTCGCAGGCGTCGGCCTGACCGGGGTCGTGGTCCACACCTCGATCCTGGGAACCCTCGACGCCCTGAACGCCCCCTTCTGGGCCGCCCAGGCCAGCGCGATCAGCGTGGCCATGGTCTCCAACTTCGCCTTGAACAACCTGCTGACCTTCCGCGACCTGCGTCTGACCGGACGGGCCTGGTGGCGCGGCCTGGCGGGGTTCGCCCTGGCCTGCTCGTCCGGCGCCCTGATCAGCGAGCTGGTGGCCGTAGGCCTGACCCATCTGCACGCCCATCGCCTGGTGGCCGGGGTCATGGGCGCCGTCGTCGCCTCGCTCTGGAACTATTGGAGCGCCAGCCGCGCCGCCTGGGGCGTCGCCCCCAAGGGCCGCGACGCAGCGCTGGGTGAGGCCGTGCGCACCGCAGCCGAGCCGCAGGCCGTCAAGCCGCCGGCCAACATCTCCGCATAGGGTCGATCAGATTCCCAGCACGGCCTTGGCCATGATGTTGCGCTGGATCTCGTTGGTGCCGGCATAGATCGAGCCAGCCCGGTCGTTGAGGTACTTCGATGTCACGGTCCAGGCGTGGTCCGGGCCCGCGCCATAGCCGTCGTTCGGCGGAATGAAGCCCGGCGACGGGCCGCCGGCCGCGACCAGATGCGGCTGATAGGGTGTCGCATAGACGCCCGCCGCCTCCACCGCCAACTCGGTCAGCCGTTGCGACAGCTCGGTCGCCACCGTCTTCATCAGCGAGCTTTCCGCCCCGGGCGCCTCGCCGTTGGACAGCTTGGACATCACCCGCAGCTCCACCGCCTCCAGCGCCTCGACGGCGATACCGGCCTCCGCCACCCGGGCCATGAAGCTGGGGTTGGCGGTCAGGCCCTCCGTCGTCGCCATCGCGCGGATCTTGGCCAGCCGCGCCGACAGGCCGGGCGCGCTGACGCCCCCGCCCCGCTCGAACTGCATCAGGTATTTGGCGACGGTCCAGCCCTCGCCCGCCCGGCCGACCACATTGGCCCTGGGCACGCGGACATCGGTGAAGAACACGTCGTTCTGGATGTGCTCGCCGGACAGCGAGATGATCGGCTTCACGGTGACGCCCGGCGTCGCCATGTCGATCAAGAGGAAGGTGATGCCCTGCTGGATGATCGCCTCGCGGCTGGTCCGCACCAGGCAGAAGATCCAGTTGGCGACCGCCGCGTGGGTAGTCCACAGCTTGTGGCCGTTACAGATGAAGTCGTCGCCGTCGGCCACGGCGCTCATCTGCAGAGAGGCGAGGTCCGATCCCGAGCCCGGCTCGGAATAGCCCTGGCACCAGAAGTGCTCTCCCGACAGCATGCGCGGCAGGTAATAGGCCTGCTGCTCCGGGCTGCCATGGCCGATCAGCACCGGGCCGCACATGCCGATGCCCATGGGCGACAAGGGCGGCGCGCCAGCCATCGAGGTCTCGCGCGCCCAGATATAGCGCTTCACGACATTCCAGCCCGGCCCGCCGAACTCGGTCGGCCAGGCCGGCGCCGCCCAACCCCGGGCGTGCAGCCGGCGCTGCCATTCCATGCTGGTGTCGTAGTCGGCATAGACGCTGGTCATCCGCCGGCCCCGCTCGCGCAGGGCCGGCGTCAGTTCCTTGTCTAGAAAGGTCCGGACCTCGTCCTGGAACGCCCTGTCTTCAGCACTCCAATCGAGATCCATGGGCCCGTCTCCTAGACCAGCTCGACGATGATGGCCGGAGCCATGCCGCCGGCGGCGCACATGGTGACCAGGCCACGCTTCAGGCCACGACGTTCCAGTTCGTCGATGACCGTGCCGATCAGGATCGAGCCGGTGGCGCCGATCGGGTGACCCAGAGCCATGGCCCCGCCGTTCACATTGACCTTATCGCGATCGAGCTTCAGGTCGCGGATGAACTTCTCAGCGACGACGGCGAAGGCCTCGTTGATTTCCCAAAGATCGATGTCGTCGGGGGTCAGGCCGGCCTTCTTCAGCACCTTGAGCGCCGCCGGCACCGGGGCGTTCAGCATCAGGGTGGGGCTGTCGCCGACATTGGCCATGGCCACCACGCGGGCGCGGGGCTTCAGGCCGTTCTTCTTGGCGTAGTCCGGCGAGGCCAGCACGATGGCCGCCGCGCCGTCCACCACGCCCGACGAGTTGCCGGCATGGTGCACGTGGTTGAACTTCAGGTCGGGATAGACCTGGTGGATCAGGCCGGCCAGGGTGGTGCCCTGGTTGTCCATCGGCACATTGGCCATGGCTTCGAAGGACGCCTTAAGGGACGCAAGGCCCTCGCGAGTCGTCTGCGGGCGCGGGAACTCCTCGCGGTCGAGGGCCAGGGTTCCGTCCTCACGGAACACCGGCACCAGCGAACGGTCGAAGCGGCCTTCCCGGATCGCCACGTCGGCGCGCTGCTGGCTGACATAGGCCAGTTCGTCCAGCGCCTCGCGCGGAATGCCTTCCAGGGTGGCGATGGCGTCGGCGCAGATGCCCTGGTGCGACTGGGGATGCAGCTTGCGCAGGTGCGCGTTGCCGGCGTCCATCAGGGCCGGGCCGTCGAAGAAGGCGGCGTTCTGGGGGCCGGTGGCCGAGGTGTAGCTCATCATCTCGGTGCCGCCGGCGATGACCAGGTCTTCCATGCCCGACATGATGTTGGCGGCGGCCAGGTTCACGGCCGTGATGCCCGAACCGCAGAAGCGGTCCAGCGTCATGCCGCTGGCGCGCACGTCATAGCCGGCGTCCAGGGCGGCCATGCGGCCCAGGTCGTTGCCCTGCTTGCCGCGCTGGGACGAGGTGCCCCAGATGATGTCGTCAACCTCGGCGGTGTTCAGGTTGTTGCGTTCGGCGACGGCCTTCAGCACGGTCGCGGCCAGCTGCTGGGGGTGAATGTCGGCCAGGGCGCCCTTGCCCACCTTGCCGACGCCGCGCGGCGTACGGGCCGCATCAATGATCCAAGCTTCAGCCATGACGACTGCTCCTCAAAAAGTTTTGCGGCCGCACATATGCGGCGCTTCGCTATCGACCATGGAACAGGCTCCCTTGCGGCAGGCTAGTCCAGAAATTGCGCCTCTTTTCGCCGGAGACGCACAAGGCTATGACGCGGCCATGACCGAAGCCATCTCCGACACCCCGCCCGACCGCCTCAGCGTCGATCCGGACAGCCCGTTCTACAACGCCGACCTGTTGGCGCGCGGCATCGGCATCCGCTTCAAGGGCGTCACCAAGACCAATGTCGAGGAATACTGCGTCAGCGAGGGCTGGGTGCGCCTGGCCGTCGGCAAGACCGTCGACCGTCGCGGCAAGGCCATGACCATGAAGCTGCAGGGCGAGGTCGAGCCCTTCTTCGAGAGCTGATCAGACGCCTGCGGGCGGCGCGTCGAGCGCCGCCTGGCTCTTCACGAAATAGCGGTCGTCCAGATAGGCCTTGTCGTAGCTGCGCACGTCATAGTGCACCCAGGTCGGCGCGATATTGGACGGCTCCAGCGACTTGAGGTTCGGCGCGCCCCAGGCGATCTGGGCGTTGGCCTTCTCCACCAGAATGCCGCGCAGGGCGTCACAGCGCTCCATGTCGACCTTGCCGGTCGGTGATCCGACGATGTCGATGTCGATCGCCTTGCCATGGTGGTTGGTGCTGCTGCGCGCATGCTGCTGGTTGTCGACCGAGCAGCGGTAGCCGGAATTGACCGTCAGGGTCCAACCCTTGGCCTGGGCGTGGAACATGGCGGCCCGGAACGCCCACAGGATCATCCGGTGCACGCCCGGATATTCGTAGCGATAATAGGCCTCGACCTTCACCTGGCCCTGATAGAGCCCCTTGAACTTGCCCTGGCCAAAGCCGTCGCAGACCCCGCACTTGCAGGTCAGCAGGTTGAAATTCACCGGATGGGCCGCGCCGAAGGCCTGGATGGCGGCCAGCGTCGCCAGGTCCGCCCGGCCGCTCGGGCTGGCCTGGCCCATCACGTCGCGCTGGAACGTCATGACCTGAAGTTCGGTGCCTGGCCCATAGTCGCCGTCGGGCTTGGTCCCGCGAAACCCCGCCAGCCGCATCTGCAGCTCGACCACCTCGGGACCGGTGTCGTCCCGTCCCAGATCGCGGCTTCCATAGGCCATGATTCAGCTCCGCCCTCGCGTCATGGGCGCGTCCTCGCCCACCACGCACTCTGGTTGTCGCGGCCGGTGAAGGTCAAGCCTTGGCGATATAGTCCGAGATCGCGTGGCCCAGCACCTCCAGCGGCATGGCGCCCGACAACAGGCCCGCGTCGTGGAAGGCGCGGATGTCGAAGCGCTTGCCCAGCGCCGCCTTGGCCCGGTCGCGCTGCAGGTTCCAATAGGTATGGCCGATCTTGTAGCTGCAGGCCTGGGCGGGGATGGCGCAGTAGCGCTGCACCTCCCGGGTGGTCGAGCCCAGGGCGTCGCCGTCCAGGCCCATCAGATAGTCGATCGCCTGTTCGCGGCTCCAGCGCATGACATGCATGCCGGTGTCGACCACGCAGCGCCCGGCCCGGAAGATCTGGCCCTTCAGCCAGCCAATCTCGCCCAGCGGGTCGTCGTCATACATGCCGAGCTCATAGGCCAGCTGCTCGGCATAGAGCGCCCAGCCTTCGCCATAGCCCGAGAAGTACATGGTCTTGCGCAGCAGCGGGATGCCCTGGCTCTCCTGGGCGATTCCCCCCTGCAACTGATGGCCCGGCAGGCCCTCGTGATAGAGCGTGGAGGGCAGGTTCCACCGGGGCCACTCGGCGGTGTCCTTCAGATTGAAGTAGATATAGCCCGGCCGCGACCGGTCCAGAGGCGCGCCTTCGGAATAGGCCAGGGGCGAGCCGTCCTCGATGGACGGCGGCACCCGGCGCGGCTCGATCTGGTTGTTGGGGATGTGGTTGAACATCCGAGGCAGGCGCGCCTTCACCGCCGCCAGCTTGGTCGAGAGATCGGCCAGCAGCTGGGCGCGGCCGGCGTCGGTGTTCGGATAATAGAGGCTCGGGTCCTTGTAGAGCGCCTTGATCCGCTCCCCGACCGTCCCCTGGCTCAAACCCTGCTTCTTCAACAGCAGGTCCAGCCGCGCGCCGATCTCCTTGGCCTGGTCCAGGCCCATCTGGTGGACCTCCTCAGGCTTCATATTGGTGGTCGTGGTGTAGCGCAGATTGGCCTCATAGAAGGCCGGCCCGTCAGGGAACCTCCAGACGCCTGCGTCATGCACGGCGCCGCCCCGGGTCTTCATCAGGGCCGCGATCTGGCGATCCAGCGCCGGGCCGATCTTCTGGTCATAGAGCGCCGTCGCCCGCGCGCCATAGGCCTCACCCAGCCCCTTGGCCTTGGCCCGTCGATCCAGCGAGCCGACCAGGTCGGACTTGTCGGCGCTGACCCGCAGGGCCCCAAGCTGGCCGAGCGTGATGTCGAGCAGGAAGTCCGGCGGAACCACGCCCTTGGCCACGTCATGGCGGAAGCGGTCGGTATTGGCGTCGAGGTCGCCGGCGAAGGCGTCGAGGCGCGACAGATAGGCCTCGGCGTCGGCCGCGGTCTCGATGGAATGCTTGGCGTCCAGGAAGGTCGGGACCCGCTGATAGGCGCCGGTGATCGGCGACAGCACATAGCAGGAGGGCGAGAAGCCATCGCGCCCGCCGATGTCGAGGTCCAGCAGCGGCTTGGTGGTCTCGGCCACATAGAGCACGGTGTCATAGTTCACCGCGTCCATGCCGGTGAGCCTGGTCCGGTCGATGGCCTTCAGCCGGGCGATCTGGCTTTCGGTCGCCGCCTTCTCCGCCGCCATGCCGGCGGTCGAGACGTCCTCCAGCCTGGCCTTGAGACCGGCCCGCGCGCCCTTGTCCAGGCCCAGTTCCGTCGCGTTCTCCGGCTGGCGCGCCAGGCCCTCCTCGAAGAAGGCGTCCAGCAGCAGGTTCAGCTTGGCGGCCTCCCCCGACGTCGCCGGCGCCGCGCGGGCGCCAGGCGCCAAGGCCAGGGCCGCGGCTGAAGCCCCAGCAGACAGGAACAGGCGACGATCAAACATGGACGACCTCCGAACTCAGGCGGCCGACCATAGACCGGCCCGACCCTACGTCCACTCCCCAGGCCGGCTGCGGGCGGCCCTCAGCAAATTTGGGGTTCGCGCGGGCGTTGCAGCGGTTCAAGGTGCCGCCGCCTGCAGGAGAGGAACGACCCCATGACCAAGTATCAGAGCATTCTGGAGACCGTCGGCCGCACCCCCGTGGTCCGCGTCAACCGCCTGGGCCCGCCCGGCGTGAACCTCTGGGTCAAGGTCGAGGCGTTCAATCCCCTGGGCTCGGTCAAGGACCGCCTGGCGCTGGGCGTCATCGAGGCGGCCGAAAAGTCCGGCGAGCTCAAGCCCGGCCAGACGGTGATCGAGGCCACCAGCGGCAATACCGGCATTGGCCTGGCCATGGTCTGCGCGGCCAAGGGCTATCCCCTGGTCATCGTCATGGCCGACAGCTTCTCGGTGGAACGCCGCAAGCTGATGCGCTTCCTGGGCGCCAAGGTGATCCTGACCCCGGCCGCCCTGCGCGCCACCGGCATGATCGTCAAGACCCAGGAACTGGCCAAGGCTCATGGCTGGTTCATGACCCGCCAGTTCGAGAACGAGGCCAATCCGGACGTCCACTCCCGCACCACCGCCGTCGAGATCCTCGAGGACTTCAAGACCGAGGGCCTCGACTATTGGGTCACCGGCTATGGCACCGGCGGCACCCTCACCGGCGTCGGCCGCGTCCTGCGCGACAAGAGCCCCAAGACCAAGATCATCGTCTGCGAACCCGCCGACGCCCCGCTGTTCGCCAGCGGCGAGGGCCAGGCCCGCAACCCCGACGGCAGCCCCTCGGCCGGCCACTCGGCCTGGAAGCCGCACCCCATGCAGGGCTGGACCCCGGACTTCATCCCGCGCGTGGCCAATGAGGCCATCGACGAGAAGCTGATCGACCAGATCCTGCCGATCACCGGCCCCGACGCCATCCGCCTGTCCCAGCAACTCGCCACCCAGGAAGGCGTCTTCGTCGGCATCAGCGGCGGCGCCACCTTCGCCGGCGCCCTCAAAGTCGCCGCCGAGGCCCCGATGGGCGCGAACATTCTCTGCATGCTCCCCGACACCGGCGAACGCTACCTGTCGACCCCGCTCTTCGCCGACGTCCCCGCCGAGATGACCGAAGCCGAGCAGGCGGTCTTCGACTCGACGCCCTACGGCAAGCCAGCCTGAGGCCTGCCCCCTCTCCCCACATCGGGGGGAGAGGGTTGGGGTGAGGGGCGCGCGGCCAAGCCGTGCGTCTTTCGGCGCACGATGCTGCAATCTCACTTCAGCAGACCCCTCACCCAACCCTCTCCCCGCAGGCGGGGCGAGGGCTATGGTCGCGCCATCGGCGCACCGCGCATCGGAAGTGGCGAAGAGCGACATGGAACCCTGGCTCAAGGACCTCGGGCATGGCGCCGTCGTCTGCCGCGTCCTTCACCCCTCCACGTCCGCCGCCGCCTTCCGACCCCGGCGATTGAGCCAGCTCTGGCGGCCGATCCGGGTTGGCGACCTGAACCAGACCGCGCGAGGCGAGTTCGCGGAGGCCTATCGGGACTTCGTCGAGAGCGGCGCTGAGCAGGCGAGCTACGACGCGGAGGCGTGCCTCACCAAGGTCAAGTTCGGCGCGCCGATCCAGTTCCGGGAGTCCTTCACGGTCGCCTTCCGCAGGCGGCGCGACCTTTGGGCAAGGCTCCTCGGTCGCCGGACTTAGGGCGCTCGCAAACATCCCATTGCCTGCCGCTCGGTCAGCGCGCGTCAAATCCGGAAAACATCCTCCGGGGAGGACCGCCATGACCTATCAGACCCTGCTCTATGAGCTGGACGGCCCGCTTGCGACCGTCACGCTCAACCGGCCGGAGAAGCTCAACGCCTATACCGCCACCATGGGGGCCGAGCTGGAGGAGGTGTTCCTGCGCGCCGACGAAGACGACGCCGTGCGCGTGGTGATCGTCACTGGGGCAGGGCGCGGCTTCTGCGCGGGGGCGGACATCTCCGGCGGCGCGGGCGCCTTCGACACCCAGGCCGAGGGCTCGGTGGCCTTCCAGGATTCCGGCTCCAAGGGCCGGGTGCGCGGCGGCGGGGCCGGTTTCGTCGGCGCCATGTTCAATTGCCGCAAGCCGATCATCGCCGCCATCAATGGCGCGGCCGTCGGCGTGGGCGTGACGCTCACCCTGCCCATGGACATCCGCATTACAACGCCGGCCGCCAAGTTCGGCTTCGTCTTCGCCCGCCGGGGCCTGGTGCCCGAGGCCGGCAGCGCCTGGTTCCTGCCCCGGCTCGTGGGCCTCTCCCAGGCCCTGCGCTGGTGCCTGTCCGGCCGGCTGATCACGGCCCAGGAGGCGCTCGCCGGCCAGCTGGTCAGCGAGATCGTCGAGCCCGACCAGCTCATCGCCCGCGCCCGCGAGATCGCCCTGGAGATCGCCGAGAACACCGCCCCGGTCTCCATCGCCCTGACCCGCCAGATGCTCTGGCGCTTCGCCGGCGCCCCCGATCCCTTCGACCTGCTCAAGCTCGACGGCGCCTTCGCCATGGAGCTTGGCGGCGGGCCTGACGCCCGCGAGGGGGTCGGCGCCTTCCTCGACAAACGCGCCCCCGACTTTCCGGGCAAGGTCTCGACCGGCATGCCCAATCGCTATCCCTGGTGGACGGAATAGACCCATGAAGATCGACCTGCTCAGCCCCGCGAGCTTCGCCGCCGGCCAGCCCCACGCCCAGTTCGACTGGCTGCGGGACCACTCCCCCGTCCATTGGCATGAAGAGCCGGACGGCCCGGGCTTCTGGGCGGTCACCCGCTATGACGACGTCTGGGCGGTCGATCGCGACTTCCAGGCCTTTTCCTCCGAACCCACCATCATGATCACCGATCCCGGCGCGGAATCCGCCGCCTTCGGCCCCTATAAGATGATGCTGATGATGGACCCGCCGGACCACACCGGGTTCCGCAAGCTGATCCGCTCGGAGTTCACCCTGCCCTCCGCCAAGCTGCGGGGCGAACGCATCCAGGCCCTGGCCCGCCAGATCATCGACGCTGTCATCGAGAAGGGTGAAGTCGACTTCGTGGCCGAGGTGGCCGGGGAGATGCCCTCCTTCGTCATCGCCGAGTTGATGGGCCTGCCGCTTGATGACGGCCGCGAGCTCTATGCCCTGACCGAGGCCATCCACACTGCGCCTGAGGCCCAGGCGCCCGGCGCCGGCGGCATGGCGGTGATGAAGATGTTCGAATACGGCTCCAAGGTCATGGCCGAGAAGCGCGCGCGGCCGGGCGACGATCTCGCCAGCCGCCTGCTCGCCGCCGAGGTCGACGGCCGTCGGCTCGACGACATGGAGTTCCTGCTGTTCTTCCTGCTGCTGGTCGACGCCGGCGGCGACACCACCCGCAACCTGCTCTCCGGCGGCCTGCTGTCCCTGATGGAGAACCCGGACCAGCTGGCCTGGCTGAAGGCCGATCTGACGGGGCGCCTGCCCTCGGCCCGCGAGGAGCTGCTGCGCTATTCCAGCCCGGTGATCTATATGCGCCGCACCGCCAGGCAGGACGTCGAACTCGGCGGCCAGCAGATCCGCGCCGGCGATAAGGTGGTGATGTATTTCGGCTCGGCCAACCGCGACGGGGCCAAGTTCGACCGGCCGGGGGCGCTGGACCTCTCGCGCCCCGACAACGCCCAGATCGCCTTCGGCGCGGGCGCCCACAACTGTCTCGGCCAGCACATCGCCCGCATCGAGATCGACGCCATGCTGCATGAGGTGCTCAGCCGCATGACCGACTTCGAGCTCGTCGCCCCGCCCGAGTGGCTGGCCTCGAACTTCATCTCGGGACCCAGGACGATGCCGTTGCGGTTCAAGCGGGCCTAGCTGCTCCCCCATTGGGGGAGCTGGCGCGAAGCGCCTGAGGGGGCCGACCCGAAGGGGCGGATGCCGCCTATCCGCCGCAGCCGCCGTCTCACGAAGGCGGCCCCCTCCGTCTCGCCGTTGCACGGCGAGCCACCTCCCCCAGGACGCGCTTCGCGCGGGGGAGGAGCAATGTCGCAGCGCCGCTGACACCTCCGCCCCCGAGTGCTACCCCTTCCCCATGCCCACGGCCGCGACCCTTGCCGACCTTGATCTGCTCGCCCGGGGCGGGGTCTGCGGCCTGCTGATCCTGGTCGCCGCGATCCTGATCCGCGACCATCGCGGCCTGATCCCCGCGCGGTTGGGCGCCGCCTTCGCGATCAGCGGGGCGGCCCACGCCATCACCATGTCGCCCGGCGTCTGCGGCCAGATCGGCCTGTGGTCGACCCCGCTGGTGGTGCTGTCCAGCGGCGGCAATGTGGTGTTCTGGCTGTTCAGCCGCGCCCTGTTCGAGGACGACTTCAAACCCCGTCCCGCCCATGCCTTGATCTGGCTGGCGGTCGTCACGGTGGGCGCGATCCAGGGTCTGGTCCTCGCCCCGACCCACCATCCCCTCGCCCCCTGGTTCGCCGGGGCCCTGACGCTGGAGACCCTGTTCTTCGTCGGCCTGGCCGTGGCCCAGGTGCTGGCCGCCTGGAAGGGGGACCTGGTCGAGCCCCGCCGCCGCCTGCGGCTCTGGGTGATCGGGGTGGCCGGCGCCTATATGGGCCTGCGCGCGCTCTCCGACCTCACCGGCGTCCGCCAGGCCGCGCCGGAGGCCGCCGGCCTGCTGGACTCGCTGGGCCTCGTCCTGGTCGCCGGGGCCGTGGCGCTGGCCCTGCTGCGCATTCCCGGCGGCGAACTGCTGTTCGGCCGCGAGGCGACCGCCCCGCCGCCCCGCCTCGAGCCGGAGGACGCCCAGCTGGCCGGCGCCCTCGACCACGCCATGACGGTCGACCGGGCCTATCGCCAGGACGGCCTGACCATCGGGGCCTTGGCCGCGCGGCAGGGCCTGACCGAGCATCGCCTGAGACGGCTGATCAATCAGGGGCTTGGCCACCGCAACTTCAACGCCTTCCTGAACAGCCACCGCATCGCCGAGGCCCGCGCCGCCCTGGCCGATCCCACCCAGGTCCAGGTGCCGATCCTGACCATCGCGCTCGACACCGGCTTCGCCTCGCTGGGCCCCTTCAACCGCGCCTTCAAGGCCGAGACCGGCCAGACCCCCACCGACTATCGCCGCCGCGCCCTGGCCGATTCCGAAATCGGCCAGGCCTAATTCGAAATCGGCGCGACGCCCGCGCCCGTCCCGCCCGACAGCTCCCTGCGACAACCGCTCAGGAGCTTTCCATGCGCCCCATCCTCACCCCTCTCCTCCTTGCCGCCGCCCTGCCGCTTTCGGCCTGCGCCGGCTTCACCCACGCCCCCGAGGTCGCCACAGGCCTGGTCAGCCACCAGCTGTGCTCGGCGACCTTCATCTCGCATCTCGATCCGGACCAGACCTATCGCGAGGCGCTGGCCCCCGTGCTCGGCCCCTTCGCCGGCATGGTCGGCCACCGGGTGGACCGAGCGAAGGGCGAGGTCACCGCCAGCCTCGGGCCGCTCAGCCAGGCCCGCGCCATCTATCGCGGCCCGCTCGGCTGCCTGGTCCTGCGCGGCGCGGGCGCCCTGCGTGACACGCCCTCCGCCCCGCCGCTGCTCGCCCCCGTCGCCGGCCCCGACATCGTCACGCCCCAGGACCCGGCCCTGATCGCCGCCCTCGACCACGCCTTCGCCGAGCCTGGCAAGATCACGCGCAACATCAAGGCGGTGGTCATCCTGCATGACGGCCGGGTGATCGCCGAGCGCTACGCCCCCGGCGTCGGGCCCCTGACGCCCCTGCACGGCTGGTCCATGACCAAGTCGGCCACCAACGCCCTGGTCGGGATCATGGTCGCCCAGGGCCGCCTCGATATGGACAAGCCCGCCCCCGTCGCCGCGTGGGCCAATCCCGCCGACCCACGCCACGTCATCACCCCGGACGACATGCTGCGCATGCGCACGGGCCTGAAGCTGGGCAATTCCGCCAACGCCTCGACCAACTCGGCGGTCGACATCTCGGCGCGGGCCATGTTCGCCGAGCGGGACATGGCCGGCTTCTCCGCCGCCGCTCCTCTGGACGGGGTCGTTGGCAAGAGCTTCGCCTATGCCGATGGCGAGACCCTGATCCTGTCGCGCATCGTCCGCGACCTGGCCGGGGGCGACGCGGCCTCGGTCCACGCCTTCATGCGCCGCGAGCTGTTCGACAAGCTGGGCATGACGGGCGCGGTCATGGAGCTCGACGCCACCGGCACGCCGCTCGGCGGCAGCCACCTCTACGCCCCCGCCCGCGACTGGGCGAAGCTCGGCCAGCTCTATGTCCAGGACGGCGTGGTCGGCGGCCAGCGCATCCTGCCCGCCGGCTGGGTCGACTATTCCGCGCGCCAGACACCCGGTTCGGAGATGATCGGCTATGGCGCGGGCTTCTGGACCGAGCGTGGCCAGGGCTGGGCGGTCGAGCATCGCCGCCAGAACGGCCTGCCGGCCGACAGCTTCATGGCCCGCGGCAGCTTCGGCCAGTTCATGCTGGTCATGCCCAAGGACCACCTGGTGATCGTCCAGCTGGGCCCGAGCAACAGCGCCGGCGGCGACATCGACGGCCTGTTCCAATTGACCCGCGAGACCCTGGCCGCCCTTGCGGCGAAGCCGGCGGCGGGGTCTTAGGTTGCGGGCGCGGCGTCCTCGTTGCGGAACGACATGGTCACCTTGACGCCCTCGCCGGGCGCGGACCGGACGTCGATGCTCGCCTTGGCGTTCTGCAGCAGGGAGCGGACGATCAGGGCCGAGAGCTTGCCCGGCCTCGGCCACAGGTCGCCCGCAGTCAGGCCCACCCCGTCATCGGCCACGATCACCTGGCAACCGTCAGCGGAGTTGAGGCTGTGCAGGGTGATCGTGCCGCCGTCCCGCCCCTTGAAGGCGTGCTTCAGGGCGTTGGTCAGCAGCTCATTGACCACCAGCCCGACCGGCATGGCCACGTCCAGGGTGACGAGCCAGGTGTCGACCTGGAGATTGAGATGGATGCCCTCGACAGCGTGGGCGCGCATGACCGCCGAGGCGATCTCGCTCAGATAGACGCCAAGGTCGACCGCGCCATCCAGCCCGGTGTCGCTGAGCGCGTGATAGAGCAGGCCCAGCGCCTCCACGCGGCCGGCCAGCCGGTCGTATCCGTCGCCCAGAGCCCGATCCGCCAGCCCCTTGGACTCCAGCCGGATGAGGGCGGTGATCATCTGAAGATTGTTCTTCACGCGATGCTGCAGCTCCTGCAGCTGCAGGTCCTTCACCCGCGCCAGCTCCTGCAGCTCGTCCAGCACCGCCCCGTCCCGCCCGGTCGTCTCGACCAGGGCGACCAGCCGGAAAACCGCACGGGCCGCGTCGTCCTCGATGACGTTGGACCAGGCGTCGACCACGATGCTGGTCTCGGCGCGCGGGATGGTGAAGGAGCCGACATAGTCGCGTTCCGCGCCGACCGCCGCCGCCAGGGTGGTCGAGTCCCGGGCGCCGGTCGCCGTTCCCGGCAGGCTCTCCCAGCGTCCGCCGAGGACCGCGTCGATCTCCTGGCCGGTCAGGCGCAGGAACTCCTCATTGGCGTAGACGATGCGTTCGGATGGGGTCAGTTCGGCGACCGCGATGGCGACCGGCACCTGGTCCAGGAACTGCTTGAACTGATCGCTGTCCAAGGCCGTGGCCAGATCGGGCGTGTCCATCAGGCGCTCGACCTGAGGCGGGGTTTCGTCGGCGGCCATGTCACCCCTACTCCAAGCTCGGCCTCCGCCCGCAGACGGTCCCGGACGATCGAAACCGCCGCCAAGTCGCCTTAGGGCCTGGCGGCCGAAAGAGAAAGCGCGTTCTGTCGCCGGCCAATGGTCTAGCTTGTTGATTTTTTGGTGTTTCACCGGCTCGCATCCGGAAATCCAGGACGCGTGCCGCGATCAGGCGCGACGACCGATCGCCCCCTGGCTATCGTCGCCGCAAATCGTGTCCGGAGCCCGCCTTGTCCCGCCGCCTGATCGCCGTCGCCCTCACCGCCCTCTCGCTCGCCGGGGCCGCCCATGCCGAGACCCTGTTGCTCAAGCCCGACCGGGTGTTCACGGCGGCCGACCAGGTCGCCCATCCCGGCTGGTCAGTGCTGGTCGAGGGAACGA
>NZ_CANCLE010000066.1 GCF_947378715.1 Phenylobacterium aquaticum | reverse complement strand
TCGGCCCGGCCCAGCATCACGTCCTGCCAGTGGGGAGCGAAGAAGGCCCGGTCCAGGTCGGCGCGCGACAGGCCAAGGTCCGCCTCCAGCCGGTCGCTCCAATGGCCGCCGCCGTGCGGGTGGACCAGGACCCCGTCGACATCGACCATCAGCGCCCTCAATCCCATGGTCAGGCCATCAGGCCCTTGAGCCGATAGAGGGCGTCCATCGCCTCGCGCGGGCTCATGCTGTCGGGGTCGAGATCGGAGAGCGCGGTCTCCACCACGCTGGGGCCCCGGCGCTCGGGCGCGGGCGCTGTGGCGGCGAACAGCGGCAGGTCGTCGAGATGGGCCGGGGCGCCGGCCTCGCGCTCCAGCCGCTCCAGCACGTCGCGGGCCCGGGCCACCACCGCCGGCGGCACCCCGGCCAGCTTGGCCACCTGCACGCCATAAGACCGGTCGGCGGGCCCGGGGCCAGCCTCGTGCAGGAAAATCAGGTCGCCGTTCCACTCCTTGGCCCGGAGCGAGAGATTGGCCACATGGGCCAGGCGGCCTTCGAGCACGGCCAGCTCATGATAGTGGGTGGCGAACAGCCCCCGGCAACGATTGGTCTCGTGCAGGGCCTCCGCGCAGGCCCAGGCGATGGCCAGACCGTCATAGGTGGCGGTGCCCCGGCCGATCTCGTCGAGGATCACCAGGGAGCGCGGGGTGGCCTGGGTCAGGATGGCGGCGGTCTCCACCATCTCGGCCATGAAGGTCGAGCGACCCCGGGCCAGATCGTCGCCGGCTCCCACCCGGCTGAACAGGCGGTCGACCACGCCCAGCCGCAGCCGCCGCGCCGGCACATAGCAGCCCGACTGGGCGAGCACGGCCAACAAGGCGTTCTGGCGCAAGAAGGTCGACTTGCCGGCCATGTTGGGGCCGGTGACCAGGGCGAGCCTCGGACCCACGACGCCCGCGCCATCCAGGCGGCAGTCATTGGGGGTGAAGGCGTCGCCGGCCCGCTTGACCGCGGCCTCGACCACGGGGTGGCGCGCACCCTCGGCCTCGAAGGCGGTGGAGCGGTCGATGATCGGCCGTGTGGCGCCCACATCTCCCGCCCATTCGGCCAGGCCCGCCGCCACGTCCAGGCGCGCGGCGCCCTCGGCGGCGGCCTGGATCTCGAAGGCGACCTCACGCGCGGCTTCGCGCCAGGCCTCGAAGGTGGAGAGCTCGATGGCGAGCGCCCGCTCGGCCGCCTGGGCGATCCTGGCGTCGAGCTCGGCCAGCTCCACCGTGGTGAACCGCACCTGGTTGGCCAGGGTCTGGCGGTGAATGAACGTCGCGTTGAGCGGCGCCGCCATCAAGGGCTCGGCCGCCTTGGCGGTGGTCTCGACGAAATAGCCCAGCACGGCGTTGTGGCGGATCTTCAGGGCCACGCCGCTGTCGGCGGCCAGTTGCTGTTCCAGGGCCAGGATCACCCGGCGGCTGTCGTCGCGCAGGGCCCGGGCCTGGTCGAGCTCGACGCGGACGCCGGCGGCCACGAAGCCGCCGTCCCGGGCCTGCAGCGGCAGCTCGGTTCCCAGACCTTCAGCCAACAGGCGGCGGAACTCCGCCAGCCTCGGGTGGCGGGCGGCGTCGAGGCCGGCCACGGCGGTGGTCAGTTCGGCGGGCGGCGGCGGGTCGAGCGCGGCGGGCGCCTCGGCGAACAGGGCGGCGATCGCCTCGCCGGTGGCCAGGCCGTCGCGCAGGCAGCCCAGGTCACGGGGCCCGCCACGTCCCAGCGCCAGGCGCGAGAGGGCGCGGGCCATGTCGCCCAGGCCGCGCAGGGCCTCCCGGAGCCGCTGGCGAGGGCTTCGGTGCTCGACGAACCAGTCGATGGCGTCGAGCCGGGCCTCGATGGCGGCCGGGTCCAGCAGCGGCCGGGCCAGGCGGGCGGCCAGCAGCCGCGCGCCGGAAGCGGTGATGGTGCGGTCGATCGCCCCCAGCAGGGCGCCTTCGCGGGAGCCCGAAAGGCTGCGCTCGATCTCCAGGCTGGCGCGGGTGGCGGGATCAATGGCCATGACATCGGCCTCGCCCGCCCGACGGGGCGCGGTGAGGGCCGGGACGCGGCCGGCCTGGGTGGTCTCCAGATGGGCGGCGATCAGGCCCAGAGCCGAGATCTCGGCGCCGGACAGCGTCCCGAACCCGTCCAGGGTCTCGACCCCATAGAGCCGCTTCAGCCGGGCCTCGGCGGCGGCGGGTTCGGCGAGCGCCTGGGGCAGGGGTTGCACCAGGCCGCCGGCGGCGCGCAGGGCGGCGTTCAGCCCCTCGTCGGCGAACAGGCGGTCGGGGACCAGGATCTCTGAAGGCCCCAGGGCGGCGAGCGCCGAGCCCAGGTTCTCGCGCGCCACCGCCCAGCACTCCACCTCGCCGGTGGAGAGCTCGACACTGGCGACGGCGGCGGAGCCCGCCCGTACGGCCACGGCGACCAGCCGATTGGCGCCGCGCGCGTCCAGCAGGCCGTCCTCGGTGAGCGTGCCCGGCGTCACCACCCGGGTGACATCGCGGCGGACGATGGATTTCGAGCCGCGCTTCCTGGCCTCGGCCGGGTCTTCCATCTGCTCGCAGACCGCGACCTTGAAGCCGGCGCGGATCAGCTTGGCCAGATAGGCCTCGGCGGCGTGGACCGGCACCCCGCACATGGGGATCGGCGCCCCGCCGTGATTGCCCCGGGCGGTGAGGGTGATGCCCAGCGCGGCGGCGGCCTTCTCGGCGTCCTCGAAGAACAGCTCGTAGAAGTCGCCCATGCGGAAGAACACCAGGGCGTCCGGCTGGCGGGCCTTGGCCTCGAAGAACTGGGCCATGACCGGCGTGGCGCCGATGGCTTCAGGGGTCGAGGCGCTGGGGGGGATCTGGGCGTTCATGGGCGACGCACAGGTTAACGGCGCCCGTCGTCCGCGTCAGCCTTGCTCTTGAACCTGGGCGCGCAAACCCCAAGCTTTAGGGACGGGGCGGAGGCGCGCATGGACCAGGACACCATCTCGCATGTGATCTTTCCGACGGGACCGGGCGACGCCCTGGCGCTCGCGCAGACCCACGTGGCCGCCTGGCGGGAGAGCTATCGCGGCCTGATCGCCGACAGCTATCTCGACCGCATGTCGGTCCCGGTCCACGCCCGGCGGTTCGAGCGATCGCTGATCCAGCCCGGTCCGCATGACGCCACCCTGGCTGTGGCCGATCGCGATGGCATCGTCGGCTACGCCTCGGGCGGACCCTCGCGCTCGCGCCGGCCCGGGGAGGCCGAGATCCACACCCTCTATGTCCGGCTCGCCGCCCAGCGCCAGGGCCTCGGCGAGCGCCTGCTGATCGCCATGGCCCGGGTGTTCGCCGACCAGGGGGCGCGGTCGCTGATGATCTCCACCCTGCGCGACAACCTGCCCGCCCGGCGGTTCTACGAACATCTGGGTGGCGAAGCCACGGCCCCCCGCCGCGAGCCGGGTCCCGGCGGGCTGGTGCATGAGGTCAGCTATCTGTGGCCAGACATCGGGGCTTTGGTTCAGTAGCGGGTCACGACCCCCAGCGCCTTGGGCGTCGGGACCACGGCGGCGCCCTTGGCCCGCTTCAGCACCCAGTCGATCAGGGTGTTGGCCACCGCCGAATTCCCCGCATCCCCCGGCCGGCCTTTATCCGGCGTGGAATCGTCGGCCGAGACGAAGTCGGTATGGTGCAGGATGGCGACATTGATCTTGGGATCAAAGGCCACGACCGCCTTGGCCGGATCGGTCTGCCAGGTCCCCGTGCGATTGATCTCGGTATAGTCGCTGACCCCCGGGAACGGATTGCCCGAGACCCCTTGGGTGAATCCCTGGCGGGCCACATAGACCGGGATATTGGCGATGGCGGTCTTGTCGACGTCGAGCTTCACCCCGTCACGGTCGAGCTTCAGCAGCTTGTACTTGCCGACGAAGCCGGCGTCATAATCCCAGCGCTCGGACGGGTACCAGTTGGCCCCGATCATGTCGGCGGCGTCGAGGGTGAGCGTTCCGGCAGTCTTGAAGGCCACCGTGACCGGCTTGATGTTGGAGCGGGCCGGGGCGAAGGCCTGACTGTCCATCCAGGCCTTGGCCTTGCCGGCGTCGATCGCCGAGCCGCCGTTTCCGCCCCCTTCGATCCAGCCATAGACCTTGTTCGGATCGACCATGGCGGCGGAGGGCACGCATTTGGGCGGGGCGCCCATCATCATCCGGGCCGGACCCGGCGGCAGGGGCGCGGGCGGCGTCAGGTCGCACTGGGTTTCGGTTCCAGGGACGGGCTTGAAGTCCAGGACGCCGAGCCCCTCGCCGAGGAACTGCAGCACCGGCATCTGCACCCCGCCGCCGGGGACCGGATCGGTGTCGAAGCTGGTCCCGGCCCGGGCCAGCCAGGTCAGGCGGATCGCCTTGAGGAACTGGTCGCCGGGGGCCTGTTTCATCGCCGAAGTGCGCAGGGGGAAGATCGATTCCGCCCTCGGGTCGGAGAAGGCGTAGTAGATCCCGGTCACCGACTGGCTGGCGGCCGAGGCCGGCCCGGCCACTGCGCCCAGCAGGCCATTGGCGTCGGTATAGACCGCTGCCTTGCCGGCCCGCAGGTCGTCCACATGGGCGAAATAGCCATCGATCTCGGCCGGGGTCGGCTCGCTTTGTGTTCCGGCCGAGGGTCCGCCATCCAGGAAGATCAGGCCCGAGAGCCCGACGATCCCACGCTGGCCATTGGCCTTCATCCGCGCCGCATAGTTGGCGACGAAGCCGCCGCCCTGGCTGTGGCCGGCCAGGAAGATGTTGTGACCACCGGTCTTCTGGCCGATCAGGCCGATGATCGCGTCCACGTCGCCGGCATAGGTCTGGAAGTCCCAGTCGGCCATGAAGGCCAGGTCCTGCTCGGACAGCGGCGTCCACTTGGCCTGGGCGGTGGCGGGGCCGACCTGGGCCGGGGCGCCGGCGATCGCGGAGGGCTTCAGGGCGTCAGCGCCGAGATAGTAGTCCAGGGCGAGCTTCGGGGTCTTCGCCTTGCGCGCCGCCGTCAAGCCTGTGGTGTCGGCCAGGTTCGGCCCGCGCCGTTGCAGCACCCACACCTCCACCCGGCAGGGCTGACCGTCGCAGGTGCGGGCCTGGGCCTTATGCACCAGCTGGCTGGCCAGATAGAGCCAGTGGGCCGGGGTGGAGGCGAAGCCCGGCAGGGCGACGATCACCGCATTGGCGGAACGCGGCGCATCCCCGTCGACGGCGGCGCGCAGACGCAGGAAGCTGGCGGTGTTCAGCGCCTTGGGCGTGCCGGGCGCGGCGTAGCCGGGAATCTGCAGATATTCCGCCGCCACGTCGGGATAGCCGGGAACCAGGCTCTTGGAATAGTCGCCGGCGGTGGCGGAGCCGGCCAGGGCGCAGAGCGCGCTGGCGGCCAGAATGACGGTCTTCAGACCCATGACGTCCTCCCCTGCCGGGCCGTCCACGCGGCCGCGTTGTTCTACGGTCAGACTAGACCTGACCGAGGATTGTTGCAGGGGTTTTTCGAGAGACGGGTATGTTTTCCCGCCCCGGATGGGGACCTAAGGGTGAGGGTCAGTTCCCCGTCACGTCTTCCCAGAAGCGCTTGGCCTTGCCGATGAAGCTGGCCGACTTGGGGTTCTGCTGCTCGCCGCAGAGATCGCCCAGTTCGCGCAACAGCTCCTTCTGGCGGGCGGTCAGCCTGGTGGGCGTCTCGACGAACAGTTCGACCACCAGGTCGCCGCGATCGCGCGAGCGCAGGGACGGCATGCCCTTGCCCTTCAACCGCACGGTGCGGCCGGTCTGGGCGCCCTCGGGCACCTTGACGGTCATCTTGCAATTGCCGTCGCAGTTTTCGCCGCCCATCAGGCAGGGGGCGTCGATCTCGCCGCCCAGGGCCGCCACGGTCATGGGCACGGGAACGGTGCAGAGCAGGTCCAGGCCGTCGCGCTCGAACAGCTCGTGCGGGGAGACGGACAGGAAGATGTAGAGGTCGCCGCGCGGACCGCCCTGGGTCCCGCCGTCGCCTTCGCCGGCCAGGCGGATACGGGCGCCGTCATCAACACCTGCGGGGATGCGGACCTGCAGGGTGCGCTCGCGGCGCACCTGGCCATGGCCGTGGCAATCCTTGCAGGGGTCGAGCACCTGGCGGCCGGACCCGCCGCAGCGGGGACAGGCGCGCTCGATGGAGAAGAAGCCCTGACTGGCGCGCACCCGGCCCGCGCCGCCGCAGGAGCCGCAGACGCTCGGGCTGGTGCCGGGCTTGGCGCCGGAGCCGTCGCAGGTCTCGCAGGTGATCGAGGCCGGGACCACGATCTCGACCTCGGAGCCGGCATAGGCCTGCTCCAGGCTGATCTCCAGGTCGTAGCGCAGGTCCTGGCCCCGGGTCGGGCCGCTGCGGCGCTGACGCGCGCCGAACATGTCGCCGAAGACGTCGCCGAACACCTCCGAGAAGATGTCGTTCACATCGGCGAAGCCCGCGCCCTGGCCGCCCTGGGACCCATTGACCCCGGCATGGCCGAACTGGTCATAGGCCGCCCGCTTCTTGGCGTCGGACAGGATCGAATAGGCTTCGTTGATTTCCTTGAAGCGCCCTTCAGCCTCCTCGCAACCGCCATTGCGGTCGGGATGGTGCTCCATGGCCAGCTTGCGAAAGGCGGACTTCAGCGCGGCTTCGTCGCAGCCACGGGTCACACCCAGGATCTCGTAATAGTCCCGCATGGAAGGTCAGGCGTTCAATTGTTCATGAAAAGGAAGTGGGTGGGCGTAATGCCCCCTGCAAGGCCCGCGCCAGGGCGCGCGGGCTGAGGGCCCCCCGATGGCGGCCGCCTCACACATATGATGCGAAGGGCCGCCATGGGGCGGTCGTCAGGCCGACTTCTTGTCGTCGTCGCCGACTTCCTCGAACTCGGCGTCGACCACGTCGTCGCCGCCCGAGGCTTCCGGCTGGCCGTCGCCGCCTTGCGCGGCCGCGTACATGGCCTCGCCCAGCTTCATCGAGGCCTGGATCAGGGTCTGGGTCTTGGCGGAGATCGCCTCGGCGTCCTCGCCTTCCAGGGCCGACTTCAGATCGGCCAGGGCGGCGTTGATGGCGTCCTGCTCGGGCTGGCCGACCTTGGAGCCATGCTCGGCCATCGCCTTCTCGGTCGAATGGACCACGGTCTCGGCCTGGTTCTTGGCCTCGACCACCGCCTTGCGCTTCTCGTCCTCGGCCTTGTTGGCCTCGGCTTCGCGGACCATCTGCTCGATGTCCGCGTCGGAGAGGCCGCCATTGGCCTGGATGCGGATCGACTGCTCTTTCGAGGTCGCCTTGTCGCGGGCCGAGACGTTGACGATGCCATTGGCGTCGATGTCGAAGGTCACCTCGACCTGCGGCACGCCGCGCGGGGCCGGGGGAATGCCGACCAGGTCGAACTGGCCCAGCATCTTGTTGTCGTGCGCCATAGGACGCTCGCCCTGGAAGACCCGGATGGTCACGGCCGACTGGTTGTCGTCAGCGGTCGAGAAGGTCTGGGAGCGCTTGGTCGGAATGGTGGTGTTGCGCTCGATCAGCGGGGTGAACACCCCGCCCAGGGTCTCGATGCCGAGCGTCAGCGGGGTGACGTCGAGCAGCAGCACGTCCTTGACGTCGCCTTGCAGCACGCCCGCCTGGACCGCGGCGCCGAGCGCCACGACTTCGTCGGGGTTCACGCCGGTGTGCGGTTCACGACCGAAGAAGGCCTTCACCGTCTCCACGACCTTGGGCATGCGGGTCATGCCGCCGACCAGGATCACTTCGTCGATGTCGGACTTCTTCAGGCCCGCGTCCTTCAGGGCCTGTTCGCAGGGGCCGACCGTCTTGGCGATCAGGTCCTCGACCAGGGCTTCCAGCTTGGAGCGGGTGATCTTGATGTTCAGGTGCAGCGGACCCGAGGCGTTCATCGAGATGAAGGGCAGGTTCACCTCGTACTGGGCCGTGAAGGACAGCTCCTT
This sequence comes from Phenylobacterium aquaticum, assembly GCF_947378715.1. GTDB lineage: Bacteria > Pseudomonadota > Alphaproteobacteria > Caulobacterales > Caulobacteraceae > Phenylobacterium > Phenylobacterium aquaticum_A. Next base: position 11,684 of record NZ_CANCLE010000066.1, on the reverse strand, counting down.
CTTGGCCTTTTCGCCCTCTTCCTTCAGGCGCTGCAGCGCCAGCTTGTCCTTGCGCAGGTCGACCGAGGTCTCCTTGCGGAACTCGTCGGCGAGATAGTCGACAATGCGCATGTCGAAGTCTTCACCGCCGAGGAAGGTGTCGCCATTGGTGGCCTTCACCTCGAACACGCCGTCGCCGATCTCCAGGATCGAGACGTCGAAGGTGCCGCCGCCGAGGTCGTAGACGACGATCTTCTTGCCGTCGTTCTTCTCAAGGCCGTAGGCGAGCGCCGCCGCAGTCGGCTCGTTGATGATGCGCAGGACTTCCAGGCCGGCGATCTTGCCGGCGTCCTTGGTCGCCTGACGCTGGGCGTCGTTGAAATAGGCCGGGACGGTGATGACCGCCTTCTCGACCTTTTCGCCGAGATGCTGCTCGGCGGCTTCCTTCATCTTCTGCAGGATGAAGGCCGAGACCTGCTGGGGGGAATAGTCCTTGCCCTGGGCCTTGACCCAGGCGTCGCCGGTCGGGCCCTTGACGATCTCGTAGGGCACCATGCCCTTGTCCTTCTCGACCAGCGGGTCGGAGGCCGAGCGGCCGATCAGGCGCTTGATCGCGAACAGGGTGTTGGACGGGTTGGTCACCGCCTGGCGCTTGGCGGGCTGGCCGACCAGCCGCTCGCCGTCGTCCAGGAAGGCCACCACGGAGGGGGTCGTACGGGCGCCCTCGGCGTTCTCGATCACTTTCGGCGTCTTGCCGTCCATGATCGCAACGCACGAATTGGTCGTGCCCAGGTCGATGCCGATGATCTTGCTCATGTCGAGTCTCTTACTCGCTCCTTGTTGGCGGACGTCGCCTTGAGGGCCTTGATCACAAGCGCCCCGTTTTTGGTCGTCGTCCCCGGTTCGATTCAGGGTCTCGGGCGGTTAACCCGTGGGGAAACCGCCGTCGAGTCGCGATATGGGATGGCAGGGGCGTCCCGCAAGAGTGTTTGACCCTTGTCAAATCTCCGGACCCCCCGCCAGCGGGGGTTTCAGCTGTCCAGCAGGGCCGCGTAATCCCTGGCGCCATAAGGGGCGGCGGCGCCTCGCGCGGCCAGGAAGGCGTGCTGGACCACCATGGCCTGCTGCTCGATGTTGAGGGCCGAAAAATCTCGCGCGACGGCGAGGTCATAGGCATAGGCGCCCGGCCCATCCCCGGCCCGCAGCTTGGCCCAGGGCAGGAAGACGCCGGAGCGCGCCTGCCAGACATGAACCAGTTCGTGCACGAACACCGCCTGGACCTCCAGCGGGGCCAGGGCGAAGTCCGTCCAGGCCCCTGCCGCCGGCCAGACGATCAGACCCGCGCCAGGCACGAAGGCGCGGGGAAGCCAGGGCGCGGCGAAGAGGCGCAGACCGTTGGGATCGAAGGCGACCCGGGGAACCGACCGGGCCAGGGCGCGCTCGCCGGGCGTCAGGGTCCGCCAGCGGCCGGGTTTCATGAGGCGCGAAGCTTCCATGGCGCCAACCTATCCCGGTTGGCGGCTCAGATCAGGTTCGCGCGGCGCAGAGGGGCGATGACCCGCTCCAGATGGCGGCGATTGGCGCGGATCATCTGGGCCATCTCCGGCCGGCGCATGACCGCCTCGGTGACCATCAGCCGGCGCTCGCCGTCGCGCTGGCAATAGCCCAGCTCGACCAGGCGATTGACGTAGCGCCGGATCGTCTCGCGGGGCATGTTCAGGGAATTGGCCAGGGCCAGGGTGGTGATCGGCCGCCGTCCCGCATCAGACACCACGCCTTCCGCGTCGGCCTGGGGATTGCGCAGGTCAGGGCCCTGATATTCGACGCTGACCCGCGCCAGGGTGAGGAAGATCACCCCCAGCAGGATGTCGCCCTCGAACACCTTGGCCAGCTCGGCGATGGCGCGCAGCAGATAGTCGGCGCTCAGCCGGCCGATATCGCGGTCCACCGCACTGGCGGTGGCCGGGTCACCGGTGTCATCCTCGGCCAGGGCGCGAAGCCGGCGGGTCGGCATCTAGAATTCCTCCCACCCCTCGCTGCGCGGCGCGGCCGCCAGGGCCAGGGCGCCGTGGGTCCGCGCCGGCGCCGCCCGGACGGCAGGCGTCGCCCGGGCCGCTGCGGGCCTGGACAGGACGGCGGCCGGCGAACCGGAGGTGTGGAACCGCGAGATCTGTTCGGCCAGCTCGACCGCGTTGGCGCTCATGGCGTGGGCGGCGGCCGTGGTCTCTTCCACCATGGCCGCGTTCTGCTGGGTCATCTGGTCCATCTGATTGACCGCTATATTGACCTCGGCCAGCCCCGTCGACTGTTCCTGCGAGGACGAGGAGATCGATCCCATCAGCTCGTCGATCCTGGCGACCTGGGCGACGATCGCCCCGAGCGCCTGGCCGGTCTGGCTGACCAGGTCGACCCCGGACTTCACATGGTCGCCGGAGGCCGCGATCAGGCCCTTGATCTCCTTGGCCGCCTCCGCCGAGCGTTGGGCCAGGGCCCGGACCTCGGCGGCCACCACCGCGAAGCCGCGCCCCGCCTCGCCGGCCCGGGCCGCTTCGACCCCGGCGTTCAGGGCCAGCAGGTTGGTCTGGAAGGCGATCTCGTCGATCACCCCGATGATCTGGCTGATCTGGCCCGAGGACTCGGCGATCCGCGACATGGCCGAGACCGCCTGTTCGACCACCTGGCCGGAGCGCTCCGCCCCGCTGCGAGCCTCGGCCACGAACTGGCGGGCCTCCTTGGCGCCAGACGCCGTGCCCTTGACCGTGGCGGTCAGCTCTTCCAGGGCGGCGGCGGTCTCCTCCAGGCTGGCCGCCTGCTGCTCGGTCCGGCGCGACAGGTCGTCGGCGGCGTGGGCGATCTCGGTCGAGCCGGTGCGCACGCCGGAGGTCGCGCCGCCAATGGTGGCCACCACCTCGTCCAGGGCCGCGACGGCGGCGTTGAAGTCGTGGCGCAGGCCCTCGTATTCGGCGGGGAAGGGGTTGTTCAGCCGGCAGGTCAGCTCGCCCTTGGCGACGCTGGACAGGCCATCGGCCAGGGCCGCGACCACCTGGCCGCGCTGTTCGTCGAGGGCGGCGCGCTCGGCCAGGACACGCAGCTCGGCGTCGTGGGCCGCCTTCTCCCGCTCATCCTGCGACTGGCGCAAGGCCCGGCGCTCCAGCACGCCCTCGCGGAACACCGCCACCGACTTGGCCATGTCGCCGACCTCGTCGTCACGCGCGGCATAGGGCGGTTCCTGCTCATAGTCGCCGGCCGCCAGCTGGCTCATATAGCGGGTCATGGCCTCGATCGGCGCGACCACGCGGCCCCGCAGCGCCCGCAGGGCCAGCATCGAGGCGATTCCGATCAGCAGGCCCGCGCCCAGCATCAGCAGGCGGTTGAACCTGATGGCCTTGTCGGCGCGCGCCTCGGAGGCTTTCACAGCGTCGGCCAGCAGCGGGACCATGGCCTCCACCGCGTCGCGCTGGGCGTCATAGGCCTGATCGACCACCGCGCCAGCCGTGGCCAGCGCCGCCTTGTCATTGGCCTGGGCGGCCGGAATGATCTGGGTGTCGACCGCGCTCCAGAACGCCTTGGACGCCTTGTCCGAACGATCGAACAGGATGTCCGCGACCTTGGGGTCGACAGCGCGGGCGCGCCAGAAGGCCATGCGGTCAGCGAAGTCCTTGCGCATGCGGTCGAGCTTCGGCCGTTGTTCGGTCAGGGCGGAGGGGTCGGCCTCGATCTCCATCACGGCCAGATGCGCCTCCACCAGATAGAGCGGCGGCGGCAGGATGTCGGCGGTCAGGTCCTTGGAGTCGGAGATCTGCTGATAGGCGTGGCTGCCGATCCGCACCTGCTCAAGGGCGAACAGCGACACGGCGCAGAGCGCGATGACGCTGAGGATCAGGAAGACGCCGAGGGCGCGGGTGGCGTGGGCGATGCGGAAAGACATTCTGAGCGTGCGTCCGGTCGGTCAGGGGAACGGGGAACGGCGTTTGCTGAACGTCGTATGGATGCACTGCGGGCCTTCGGTCTTAAGAGACCCTTTCGCCGGGGGGAGGGGGCGCCCAAAACGGGCGCCAAAACCTATACTCATTATAGGGGTATTCTATTTTAATGTTGTAATACAATCATCTGTGGGAAGTTCGCCGAACTCGAAACGCCGAGGCGTGGCGTCGTGGCGCATCACTGGAACGGGTATAGCCGCCGGGCTTTGACAGAAATCGGCCATGGCCGCAGAGTCGGGCCAACGCCAGGGAGGCCGGCCATGACCACGCTTACACGCCCCGAAGGGACCCGTTCGGAAGACGTCGCCCTGTCGCGACGGGCCCTGGGTCTGGCGGCGTTCGGCGGCTACGCGGTCTACGCCCTGTCGGCCCAGGCCGAGCCGATCCGCACGGATGACCAGGGGCTGGTCTGCGAGACCGTGCTGCTGCCGGCCGCCGACCGCCAGGTTCCGGCCTATGTCGCCCGCCCCGACGCCAAGGGTCGCTTCCCGGTGGTGATGGTGGTCTGCGAGGTGTTCGGCATCCACGAATATATCCGCGACACCTGCCGCCGCCTGGCCAAGCTCGGCTATGTGGCCATCGCCCCGGACTTTTTCGTCCGCGCCGGCGACCCTTCGACCACCAACGACTTCAATGAAATCCGCCGCATCGTGGCGACGGCCTCCGACGCCCAGGTGACCGGGGACATCGCCGCAGGCCTGAAGTTCCTCAAGGGTCAGAAATACGCCGACCGGGGCCACATGGCGATCACCGGCTTCTGCTGGGGCGGGGCGGTGGCCTGGCTGGCCTGTGAAAGATTCAAGGAGTTCAAGGCCGGCTGCGCCTGGTACGGCCGCCTGTCGCCGCCCAAGCCGACCGAATTCCTGGGTGAAGCCGACCGCAGGTGGCCGCTGCAGCTGGTCGGCGATCTGCACGCCCCGGTGCTGGGCCTCTATGCCGGCAAGGATCAGGGCATCCCGCCGGCCGATATCGAGGCCATGCGCGCGGCGCTGGTCGCGGCGCACAAGAAGGACTGCGAGATCATCGTCTATCCCGACAGCCAGCACGGCTTCCACGCCGACTACCGCACCAGCTACGACCCCGTGGCGGCCAAGGACGGCTGGACGCGGATGCTGGCCCATTTCGCCGCGCACGGGGCGGGCCCCAAACCGCTCAGCTGATCAGTGCGGCGGGTCCTCGCCGGGCGGCGGAGTAATGCCGTCGAGCAGGTCGCCGACCTTGTCCTCCGGCGGGCCGGACGACTTGCCGCCGGGCCTGGGGGCGGGCTTCTCCACCGCGCTCACCTCCGGCTGCGGCGTCAGCTTCGAGGCGTCGGTGACGGCGTCGAGGGGATCGGGCGCGTCCTTCTTGTCATCCGCAGCCTTCTTGTCGGCTGCCGCCGGCCTGGTCACGACCAACGGCTCGCTGGGGGCCAGGGGCGTGGCCTCCATGGCGTCGATCGGCGCGGCGCCGGAGCCCGGCAGGCCTTCGCCGGGCAGGTGGCTCTTGGCCGGCACGCTGATGAAGCCCATGGCGAAGCCGCCAATCGCGCACAGGGCGACGATAACGGCCACGACCTTGCGAACGCCGAGGGGCATGCTCCACATGTCTCGATACCTAGATCGGATCGCGGCGGAGGGGAATCTCGATTCAGACGTCGCCCGCCACTTGGCGGGAATCCGAAGCTCGGCGCTCAGGATGAGCAATCGGTCGCAGCCGAAGTAAACGCCTCTTAACCCTCTGACCCCCATAGATCAGGCTTCCAGAACGGGAGCTTGTAAGCGTATGGCGCGGGCGGCGCGGAAGACGGGTCTGGAGCTTGGTCTTCACATCGCGGGTCTGGCCTGGTCGCACCCCACCACCGCCCGGCTGCGCGGCGGTCTGGTGGCGGCCTCCGGCATCGCGCTCGCCGTGGCGCTGGCGACCTATAACGCCGCCGATCCCAGCCTGAACGCCGCCGCCATGAGCCGTCCGGTCAACGCCCTGGGCGGGGTCGGCGCGACCCTGGCCGATGTCGGCGTGCAGTCGCTCGGCCTGGGCGCTGGCGTCGCCGCCCTGCTGATGGTGATGTTCGGCCTCTATCGCGCGGTGTCGCCGGAGCCGGACCTGACCCGTGGCCACGTCCGCCGCCGCGCCCTGGTCGGCGCCCTGGGCCTGCTGGCCCTGGCCGGCATGCTGGCCGCGCCCCCTGCGCCCCAGGCCTGGCCCTTGGCCCGGGGCCTGGGCGGCTTCTGGGGAGACGGCCTGCTGGGCGCCGTCGCCGCCCTGCTGCATTTCGCCCGCCTGCCCGGCGCCCGCATCATCGCCGCCATGCTGCTGGCCGCCGGCGCCTGCTGGAGCCTGGGCTTCGCCCTGGGCGTCCGCCGCATCGACCTGACCGGAACCCTGGAGTGGATGGCCGAGGCCCTGCGCCGACAGGCCGAGGCGCCCGCCCCCGCGCCGGTCAAGGCGCCCCGCGCCGCCGCGCCGCGCCGCGCCAAGGCCGAACCCGGCATACCGGCCGCCGCCCTCGATCCCGCCCCCGCCCCCATCCCGGCCGCGGTGAACCTTCCCGGCCCCGTCGCCGAGGCTCCCGACGACGAGGACGAAGCCGAGCTCGCCTCCGCCCCGGCCCCGGCCCCCGTGGCCATCCGCCAGCCCAAGTCCGCGCCGAAGGAATCCGGCCGCGAACTGCGCGAGGCCCAGGGCGCCTTCGACTTCGTGCGCCCCTCCGGCGGCTTCGCCCTGCCCGAGCTGGCCATGCTGGCCCGGCCCAAGCCCCGCGCCGCCCAGTTCGACGAGGGCGCCCTGCGCCAGAACGCCCAGCTGCTGGAGAGCGTGCTGGCCGAGTTCGGGGTGCGCGGCCAGATCGACCAGATCCGGCCCGGGCCCGTGGTCACCCTCTATGAGCTGGTCCCCGCCGCGGGTGTGAAGTCGGCCCGGGTGGTGGCGCTGTCCGACGACATCGCCCGCTCCATGTCGGTCGCCGCCTGCCGCGTCGCCGTGGTGCCGGGCCGCAACGCCATCGGCATCGAGTTGCCCAATGCGCGGCGCGAGACCGTCTATCTGCGCGACCTGCTGGCCAGCGCCGAATATGAGAAGGCGAGCCAGGCCCTGCCCATGGCGCTGGGCGAGAATATCGGCGGCGAGCCCTATATCGCCGACCTGTCGAAGATGCCCCACCTGCTGATCGCCGGCACCACCGGCTCGGGCAAGTCGGTGGGGGTCAACGCCATGATCCTGTCGATCCTCTACCGCCTGCCGCCCGAGCAGTGCCGGTTCATCATGATCGACCCGAAGATGCTGGAGCTCAGCGTCTATGACGGCATCCCGCACCTGCTCGCGCCTGTCGTCACCGATCCGAAGAAGGCCATCGTCGCCCTGAAGTGGACCGTCCGCGAGATGGAGGACCGCTATCGGATGATGTCCAAGATCGGGGTGCGCAACGTCGCCTCCTATAACGAGCGCGCCAAGGAGGCCGCCGCCAAGGGCGAGCACTTCGAGCGCACGGTGCAGACCGGCTTCGATGACGCCGGCCGGCCGGTCTATGAGAGCGAGCGGATCGATCCCAAGCCCATGCCCTATCTGGTGGTGGTGATCGACGAGGTCGCCGACCTGATGATGGTGGCCGGCAAGGAGGTCGAAAGCGCCGTGCAACGCCTGGCCCAGATGGCCCGGGCCGCCGGCATCCACCTGGTGATGGCCACGCAGCGGCCGTCGGTGGACGTGATCACCGGCACCATCAAGGCCAATTTCCCGACCCGGATCTCCTTCCAGGTCACCTCCAAGATCGACAGCCGCACCATACTGGGCGAGCAGGGCGCCGAGCAGCTGCTGGGCCAGGGCGACATGCTCTACATGGCCGGCGGCGGCCGCATCACCCGCCTGCACGGCCCCTTCGTCTCCGATGGCGAGGTCGAGGCGGTGGCCAAGTTCCTGCGCGACCAGGGCCAGCCCCAGTACCTTGAAGAGGTCACCGCCGGCGGCGACGAGGACGGCGAGGGCGGCGGCGACGGCGCGGACGGCGAAGGCGGCTCCGGCGACGACCTCTATGACCGCGCCGTGGCCGTGGTCACCCGCGACAAGAAGGCCTCGACCTCCTACGTCCAGCGCCGGCTGCAGATCGGCTACAACCGCGCCGCCTCGCTGATCGAGCGCATGGAGAACGAGGGCGTGGTCAGCCCGGCCAATCACGCCGGCAAACGCGAAGTCCTGGCCGGCCCACCGCCCTAGGTCGCGCCCGCGCCGCTCGGCGCCACCGAGGCGGGAAATCGGCGATAAAACAAGGGGCTAGAGGTCCGCATCCGGTCCGGGCGGTAACTTCACCTCAACCTGACGGCCGTTAAGCATAAGGTCCTTTTGGGGAGGAGCGGCGCCTTGAGGCGATTGCTGGACGACGGGCTCGACGAGCTGGCGGCGCGCAGTCACCAGGGCACGGCCATGCGCCTGGCGATCGGGGTGGCGGTGGCGGTCCTGGCGAGCGGCATGCTGCCGCGCTCGGTCTGTCTGATCTGGCTGGCCTTCCAATTCGGCAACGACCTGTTCAGCTGGTTCGTGACGCGTCGCCAGTTCCTCGGCGGCCGGGCGGGATTTCGCCTGCGGCTGTTGCACATCGCGACCTTGGCGACCGGCTGCCTGATCTGGATGGTGCTGGGGGGCCTGCTCTGGGCCACGGGCGCCCCGGAGGGCGAGATCTGCGCGGCCATACTGTGGCTGTCGGTGATCTTCTTCACCCAGACCAACGCCTATCAGTCGCCGTCCGGCTTCGTGGTCGGCGGCGCCCTGCCGGGGCTCGGCCTGCTGCTCTGGCTCGGTCTGACGCCCAATGTCGGCCACCTGCACATGACCCCGGTGATCGCCCTGTTCGTGATCGCGCTGGCCTTCGCCTCCGACGGGGTGTTCCGGGCCCTGGCCGCGCGGCGTCAGTTCGAGGAAGCCCAGGCCAAGCTGAAGGCCTCCGAGGCGCAGTACCGGGTGCTGGCCGACAATGTCACCGACGTCATCGCCCTGAACGGCCTGGACGGCCGGCGGATCTATCTGTCGCCCTCGATCGAGAAGGCCATGGGCTATTCCCCCGAGGAGCTGTTCCGCACCCAGAACTACACCTTCCTGCATCCCGAGGATCAGGAGTGGGTGCCCAAGGAGCTGTCCAAACTGGCCCAGACCGGCGGCCAGTCCACCCACCGCTACCGCATCGTCCACAAGCTGGGCCACACGGTGTGGGTCGAGACCAATTTTGGAATCATTCCTGGCGAAGGCCCGGACGGCGAGACCATGCTGATCTCGGTGTCGCGCAACATCGACACCCGCATGGAGATGGAGGCCGAGCTGCTGGAGGCGCGGCGCCGGGCCGAGGCCGCCGCCGCCGCCAAGTCCGACTTCCTGGCCAACATGACCCATGAGCTGCGCACGCCGCTCAACGCCATCATCGGCTTCTCCGGCATCCTCGGCGGGTCCAAGCGCCTGGAGCCGGAGGACGCCCGCCACGCCAAGCTGATCCATGACGCCAGCCAAAGCCTGCTGGAGCTGGTCAATGACGTGCTCGACTTCTCCAAGCTGGAGGCCGGCGCCGCCGAGCTGGAGGCCCGGGCCTTCGATCCCGCCGAGACCGCCGCCGCAGTGACCGGCCTGCTGGCTGACCAGGCGACCAACCGGGGCCTGGACATGCGGCTGGACGTGGCGGGCCAGACCCGTCCGCTGATGGGCGACGCGGTGCGCATCCGCCAGGTGGTGATGAACTTCCTGTCCAACGCCATGAAGTTCACCAGCACCGGATCCGTAGGCGTGCGGCTGGAGCAGACGCCGGCCGGCGAGGCCGGGGACCGGCTGCGGGTCGAGGTCACCGACACCGGCATCGGCGTCGCCCCCGACCAGATCGTCCACCTGTTCGACCGCTTCACCCAGGCCGACGCCTCGGTGTCGCGCCGCTATGGCGGCACCGGCCTGGGCCTGGCGATCTGCAAGCGGAATATCGAGCTGATGGGCGGGACCCTGGGGGTCGACAGCCGCCCGGGCGAGGGCTCGACCTTCTGGTTCGAACTGACCCTGCCGCTGGCGACGGGGCCGGTCGCCGACCTCGTCCCGCCGCCCACCGCCCAGGCGCCCGACCGGCCGCTGAAGCTGTTGGTGGTCGAGGACGTGGCGGTCAATCGCGAGCTGATCCAGGCCCTGCTGGCCCCCTTCGACATTGTCATCGAGACCGCCGAGAACGGGGTCCAGGCCGTCGACCGGATGAGCCGCGAGACCTACGACATCGTACTGATGGACGTGCAGATGCCGATCATGGACGGGCTGTCCGCCACCCGCGCCATTCGCGCCCTGCCCCAGGCCAGCGCACGAAACACCCCGATCGTCGCCATGACCGCCAATGTCCTGCCCGAGCAGGTCCAGACCTGCCTGGACGCGGGGATGAACGATCACCTGGGCAAACCCATCAGTCCCGCCGCCCTCCTGGGGGCGTTGTCGCGCTGGGCGCCCCAGGACGAGGACGAGGTCAGCGCGGCGACCTGACAAGCCGCCTCCAGCACGGGCCAGGTCGTGCGCGGCCGGAGACTGCAGCCGGTTGAGGGGGTCAGGCCGCCAAGGCGTGACGGCGGCGCGCGCTGATGACGCCCCGCGCCGCGCTCTCCAGGAAATCCGCGAGCCGCCGGACCTCGGGACTTTCCGGCGACCCCGTGCGGGCGGCGGCGATCCGTTCGGCGAGCGTCCCGCCTCTCAGGAACAAGGCCCGATAGGCCCGTCGCAGGGCCGCGAGCTCGGGATGACCCAGGCCGGCCCGTTTCAGTCCCGTGGTGTTCAATCCCGCCAGCCGGGCGCGATCGCCCTGCACCAGGCAATAGGGCGGGACATCCTGGACGACCATCGCCCCGCCGGCCACGAAGGCGTGGGTCCCGATCCGGCAGGTCTGGTGAACGGCGCACAGGCCGCTGATCCAAGCGAAGTCCTCGACCTGGACGTGGCCGCCCAGGGTCGCGCCGTTGGCCATGCGAATGTCGCTGCCCAGCTGGACGTCGTGGCCGACATGGGCGCCGGTCATCAAGAGATTGCGATCGCCGATCCGGGTCGGCGCTTCCCCCGTCGAAGCGTTCACCGTCACCTGCTCTCGGAACACATTGTCGGCGCCGATCTCCAGCCGTCCGACCTCCCCTGCCCAGCCGTCGCGCTGCGGCCCGGCGCCGATCGAGGCGAACTGCAGGAACCGATTGCCGCGCCCGATCCGGCTGCGCCCCTCGATCACCACGTGAGGTCCGACCACATTGGCCTCCGCCAGCACCACCTCCGCTCCCAGATAGGCGTAGGCCCCGATCCGGCATCCCGGCCCGATCACGGCGCCGGGCTCGATCACGGCGGTGGGGTGAATATCAGAGCTTGGGTCCATGGCCGGAACCCTAGGCTCGGGCATGGGGTCTCCGAACTCAACTTGCGTGTCGGATTCTGTCAGACTGGGCTTTGGCGGGCGACGCGCCTGGAGCCCTGACCGGAGCTGAGAACCGTGACCTTCGACAAGGCCCTGGCCGAACGGCTGCACTGCGTCACCCATGTCTTCGAACCGCCGCTGGGCCGGGGCGAGGGGCCGAGTTTCGCGATCAAGGACCTGATCGATGTCGCCCATGTGGCCACCGGCGGCGGGGGCCGGGTTCCGCTCGACCCCGATCCGGCCCGCCACGCCGCCCCGGTGGAACGGCTGCTGGAGGCGGGATGGCGGGCGGTGGCCAAGACCCACACCGTGGAGCTGGCCTATGGCGGCTGGGGCACGAACCGGGC
>NZ_CANCLE010000065.1 GCF_947378715.1 Phenylobacterium aquaticum | reverse complement strand
GCACGTAGGGGTTCTCCAGCACGGCGATCTGCTTGTCGGGCTGGTTGATGAAGTACGGCGACAGGTAGCCACGGTCGAACTGCATGCCCTCGACGACGTCGAGTTCGGTCTCGAGCGACTTGGCTTCTTCGATCGTGATCACGCCTTCATTGCCGACGCGCTCCATCGCCTTGGCCAGCATCTGGCCGACTTCGGTGTCGCCGTTGGCCGAGATGGTGCCGACCTGGGCGATCTCGTCGTTGGTCGAGACCTTCTTGGAGCGGGACTTGATGTCTTCGACGACGGCCGCGACCGCGAGGTCGATGCCGCGCTTCAGGTCCATCGGGTTCATGCCGGCCGCGACGCGCTTCAGGCCCTCGACCACGATGGCCTGGGCCAGGACGGTGGCGGTGGTGGTGCCGTCGCCGGCCTTGTCATTGGTCTTGGAGGCGACTTCGCGGATCAGCTGGGCGCCGAGGTTCTCGAAGCGGTCAGCCAGTTCGATTTCCTTGGCCACCGACACGCCGTCCTTGGTGGAGCGCGGGGCGCCGAAGGACTTCTCGATGATCACGTTGCGGCCCTTGGGGCCGAGGGTCACCTTGACCGCGTTGGCCAGGGTGTTCACGCCGCGCAGCATCCGGTCGCGGGCGTCAGAGGCGAAATAAACGTCTTTCGCAGCCATGTTGGGTTCTCTTTTTCTGAATTTCTAAAGGGAAGGTAGGGTCGATCCGGAGGGTGCGGGCCTTAGGCCTCGAGCACGCCCAGGATGTCGCTTTCCTTCATGATCAGCAGGTCGGCGCCGTCGAGCTTGACCTCGGTGCCGGACCACTTGCCGAACAGGATCTTGTCGCCCTTCTTGACGTCGAGGGGCTGGATCTTGCCGGAGTCATCACGAGCGCCGGGGCCGACGGCGACGACTTCGCCTTCTTGCGGCTTTTCCTTGGCGGTGTCGGGGATGATGATCCCGCCCTTGGTCTTTTCTTGTTCCTCGACGCGCTTCACGAGGACGCGGTCTCCCAGGGGACGAAACGCCATGTCTTTATCTCTCCGTTCGGGACGGTTGAATGAATCTGTGCTGGCCCCGGGACCGCTGTTAGCAGTCGGACCCATGGAGTGCCAGCGACGTCGCGGAGGTAGGGAAGGCGTCCTTCGGAGTCAAGCGAACCTGGCGTTGAATTTTCGCCGAACGCTCCGCCCGGGGCCGAATTCCGCTTGGTAGGGCCCCAATTCCGCCGCTAGGGTCCGCGCCCATAGAGCCTTAAGCGCCATAAGACAAGGAAACGCCCATGCGCCGCGCCGTCGTGATCGCCGCCCTCTTTACCCTCGCCTGCGCGCCCGCGGCCCTGGCTGAGACCTGGAAGCCCTATTCGGCCCCGACCCCGAACAATCTCCAATGGTCCTATGACGCCGACTATTCCTATGTCGACAAGATCTCGGGCCTGGTGGTGATCGAGCAGGCGGTCGGCAAGGTCGGCGCGACTCCGCGCATGGGTCCCTCGGCGCCCGGCGCCGCCGACGGAGTCGGCAGCTTGCTGGCGCTCGACTGCAAGGCCGGCGACATGATCCTGATCGCCGGCTATTCGCCGAAGAAGCCCCTGGACGTGCCGCCCAACTGGCGCTCGTCGACGCCCAAGAAGATCGCGTCGGACGACGACAAGGCCCTGCTGGCCGCCGCTTGCGCCGCAGTCCCGTCTCTGCCGACCAAATAGGGGCGACCAAATCGAGGTCAGTGTCAGACTGCTGACAGGATTCTGATCGTCGTCGCCCAGGATCTCCGTCCAAAGCCTTGGAGGATTTCATGCTCGACCACATCGGACTGACCGTCTCGGACTATGCGGGCGCCCGCGCCTTCTTCGACGCGGCGCTCGCACCCTTGCGCATAGGCCTTGTCATGGAGGTCACCGCCGAGCAGAGCGGCGGTGAGGCTCACGCCGGCTATGGCTCCGACGGCCAGCCCTATTTCTGGTTCGGGACTGGCGGCGCTCCGACCGGCCAGGTCCATGTGGCCTTCACCGCCAAGGACCGCGCCACCGTCGACGCCTTCTACGCCGCCGCCATGGCGGCCGGGGGGCGCGACAACGGCCCGCCGGGGATTCGCGCCCACTATCACCCGAACTATTACGGGGCCTTCGTGCTCGACGCCGATGGTCACAATATCGAGGCCGTCTGCCACCAGCCGGGCTGAGCCGGGCGCTTAGAGCGCGTCAGGGAAGCTGCGGCGCCTTACAGAAAAGGTGTCGGAAGCTTAACTGGCGCCGGGCGGGTCGGGTCCCTATCTGCACATCATGACCTTGTTCCTCAAACTCACCCCAGCCCTGCTGGTTCTGTCGGCGACCCTGGCCCTCGTGCTGTTCGGCGCCCACACCTCGCTCTACGCCTGATCGGCGTGGCTCCGGGCGGCCTCGCGGCCGCCCTTCCTCCCCAAGACGACCCTCTTTCACCAGAGGCTTTGGGCGGCTCCTCGTGAGCCGCCCTTTTTTCTTGCGCGCAGGCCTGGACGCCGCCTGGCGGGCTGTCACGGATCTTTTTAAAACGCTTGTTTGATTTAGATCGAAAAGACGTCCAATCTGGCGGCCTAGACTTTCGGCGCGGGGTGGGAGCCTCGGCGCCGGGGTCGCGCATGGCGTGGCCCGACCTCTTGAAAACCAAACGCTCTGGGAGAGACCTTGATGAACAAGATCGCGGACAAGCCGCAGTCCAGCTTCGGCATGAATCCGATGGACGAACTGAACGACCTGCGGATGTCGGAAAAGGCTCTGCCGCTCCTGGAGCATGTGAAGCGCTTCATCCGCGAGACCGTTCAGCCGATGAGCGTGGAATTCCACCGCCTGGGCGCCAACAAGACCGACATCTGGTCCTATGCGCCAGGCCAGCTGGAAGTGCTGGAAGCCGCCAAGGACAAGGCCAAGGCCGAGGGCCTGTGGAACTTCTTCCTGCCCAACGCCGAGACCGGCGAGGGCCTGTCGAACCTGGACTACGCCTTCATCGCCGTGGAGCTGGGCAAGAACCCGCTGGCCTCGGAGACCATGAACTGCGCGGCCCCGGACACCGGCAATATGGAAGTGCTGGAGCGGGTCGGCACGCCGGAACAGAAGAAGAAGTGGCTGGAGCCGCTGCTGCGCGGTGAGATCCGCTCGGCCTTCGCCATGACCGAGCTGAACTCGGCCTCTTCCGACGCCAAGAACGTCAACACCCGCGCCACCCTGGTCGGCGACGAATACGTCATCAACGGCGAGAAGCACTACATCTCCGGCGCGGGCGACCCGCGCTGCAAGATCATGATCACCATGGTCCAGACCAGCCCGGAGGGTCCGCCCAACCTGCGCCAGTCGCAGATCCTGGTGCCCACCGACGCGCCTGGCGTGCGCATCGTCGGCCCGCAGCACGTGTTCGGCGATCCCGACGCGCCGCACGGCCACATGCACATCATCTTCGACAATGTCCGCGTGCCGGCGTCGAACATGCTGCTGGGCGAGGGCCGTGGCTTCGAGATCAGCCAGCTGCGTCTCGGCCCGGGCCGCATCCACCACTGCATGCGCGCCATCGGCCAGGCCGAGAAGGCCCTGGACCTGATGGTCACCCGCGGCCTCACCCGTGAAGCCTTCGGCAAGCCGCTCATCCAGCTGGGCGGCAATCTCGAGATCGTCAGCCGGGCCCGCATCGACATCGAGGCCATGCGCCTGATGGTGCTGAAGGCCGCCAAGGCCATGGACGTCCTGGGCAATCAGGAAGCCCGCATCTGGATCCACATGGTCAAGGCCATGGTGCCGGAGCGGGTCTGCCAGATCATCGACCAGGCCATCCAGATGCACGGCGCGCTGGGCGTGTCCCAGCACACCCCGCTGGCCCGGATGTACACCTCGACCCGCACCCTGCGCATCGCCGACGGCCCGGACGAAGTCCACCACATGGTGGTCGGCCGCAACGAGCTGCGCCAGTACCGCGAGGCGCCGCACGACCCGTCGACCGCCGCCGTCTTCCGGAACTAGTTCACGCGCGGGTTCTCGTCCCGCACCGAACTTCTGATCAGGCCCCGGCGTCACCGCCGGGGCCTTTTCTTTTGCCGCACCCCCCAAGGCTCGACGGCGCAGCTTGTTCGGGTGTAGGAGGATCGGGCTCTCCTCAAGAGAGGCTGGGTTGATCCGCCGATGCGTGATCCCGGGCCGGAGCCGCGCCAGGGTCGGCGCGCCGGAGCGAAGGCTTTCTTCCGGGAAGGCCGGCGGGCGAACCCGCCAGATCTGTTTCGCGCACGATGCGCAGCAGATCCGCGATCGGTCGGGGCCTGTGTCCCCGTCTCGGAGCGGGTCGCAACCCGGAGGACGACCCCATGAGCACGCTTGCGGCTCTCTTCATCGCCATATTGGCGTTTTTCACAGCCACATTGTCCGGCGTCTTCGGCATGGCCGGGGGGCTCGTCCTGATGGGCGGCCTGGCCCTGGTGCTGCCGGTCGGAGCGGCCTTCGTCACCCATGGCGTGCTCCAGCTGGTGGCCAATGGCTGGCGCGCCATCCTGCATCGCAGCCACGTCGACTGGCGGATCGTGGCGATCTATGCGGTGGGCTCCCTGATCGCCGGGACCCTGGTCACGCTGATCGCCATCACGCCGTCCAAGCCCTTCCTGTTCCTGTTCATGGGCTTGCTGCCCGGCCTGCTCTGGCTGCCCCAGGACTGGATCAAGCTGGACGCCGCCAAGCCGTCCCAGGCCCTGTTGTCGGGGGTCATGGTCACCGGGGTGAACCTCACCGCCGGCGTCGCGGGGCCGCTCCTGGACATCTTCTTCGTCCGCACTGCGCTCACCCGCCACGTCATCGTCGCCACCAAGGCCGCCACCCAGGTTTTTGCGCATCTCGCCAAGATCATCGTCTATGGCGGGCTGATGCTGCGGGCCAAGGACGGCTCGGCTCTGCCGCCGCTCTGGCTGTTCGCCGCAGCCATCCCCCTTTCCATGCTCGGCACGGTGGTCGGCGGTCGCATCTTGGACCGGATGAACGACGTCAACTTCAAGCGCTGGACCCGGCTGATCGTCACGGTCGTCGGGGCGAGCTATCTGATCCAGGCGGCCCAGTTGCTGCTGCGTCACGGCTGAAGCGGTCTGGCCGGGGCGGGACGATTGGACCTGTCGCCCGGCCTCACGCCGCCCTAGGACGAAGGGACGTCGTCCGTCGGAGAGGTTCGCCCATGCGCCTGAGCGTCAAGACCCTGGAGAACCGGTTCGTCCGGCTGGAGCCCTTCACCGAGGGCCATAAGGCCGATCTGCGCGCGGCCTGCGACGCCGATCCGGAGGTCTGGACCAACCTCTATCCCTATTCCATGGCCGGCGAGCATTTCGACCCGATGTGGAAGCGGATGGCCGCCGACGCCGCCGCCCATCGCTCGATCCATTTCGCGGTGATGGTCGCGGACCGCTGCGTCGGCATCACCTGCTACTCGTCCTTCGACGAGGTGAACGCGGTCTGCGAGGTGGGCGGCACCTATTATCACCCGGACGTCCGGGGCGGGGCGGTGAACCCGGCGGCCAAGCGGCTGATCATGGGCGACGCCTTTTCGAGCGGCGCGCGCCGGGTGGCCTTCCGGGTCGACGCGCTCAACCTCCGCTCCCAGGCGGCGGTCGCCAAGCTGGGCGCGGCGCGGGAAGGGGTGCTGCGCCAGGACCGGGTCACCTGGACCGGGCGCATCCGCGACACGGTGATGTTCTCGGTGCTGAAGCCCGAATGGCCGGACGTCCGTGATCGGCTGGACGCCCGGCTGGCGGCCTTGGGCTAGGCGCTGGCGGCGGTCTTTTCCGGCGCGGGCGGGAAGAACACCTCGGCGGCGTGCTCGGCCACCTCCTGGGCGGTGTAGGGCCGGCCAGGCTGGAAGCCCTCGGTCTGCAGCATCTTGATTTCGCGCACGCCCCGCGAGGAGACGCCCAGCACCTTGCCGGTGTGATCGGCGGCGAGGTCGGAGACCATGTAGAGCACGCCCGGCGCGATGTTCTCCGGCAGGCTCATGGGATCGGGCTCGCGGCCCTGGCGGCCAGGCAGGTCGGAGGTCATGCGGGTGAAGGCGCCCGGCGCCAGGCCCATGACCCGGATGCCGTACTTGCGGCCCTCGATCGACAGCACGCGCATGAAGCCATAGATGCCGGCCTTGGCGGCTCCATAGTTCGACTGGCCGAAATTGCCGTAGAGGCCCGAAGTCGAGCTGGTCATGACGATGGACCCCGGCTTGCCATTGTCCTTCAGCCATTTCCAGACCGGCATGACGCAGCAATAGGTTCCCTTCAGATGGACCTTCACCACCAGGTCCCAGTCGGCCTCGGTGGTGTTGGCGAAGGTCTTGTCGCGCAGGATGCCGGCGTTGCAGACCAGGATGTCGACCTGGCCGAAGGCGTCGAGCGCGGTCTTCAGGATGTTCTCGCCGCCCTCCATGGTGGAGACGTCGTCGCCATTGGCCACCGCCTTGCCGCCCGCCGCGACGATCTCGTCGACCACCTTCTGGGCCGCCGCACTGGTTCCGGCGCCTGATCCGTCCCGCGAGCCACCCAGGTCATTGACCACGACGCTGGCGCCCTCCTTGGCGAAGAGCTTGGCGTAGGCCTCGCCCAGGCCGCCGCCGGCCCCGGTGATGATGGCGACCTTGCCGTTCAATAAGCCCATGACCTTCTCCCTAAATGTCTTTGTTCTTGAATGGGGGGATCATCCCGCCGCCGGCCCGCCCGCGCAAGTCGCACAAGTTCTGGACCGATTGGGACTCTACATCCGGCCACGAGCCGCTACCCTTGGCGCAGGCCGCCCTCGAGAGCGGCGACCAGGGAGTCCCGCGTGTCCGACATCACCCCAGCCGTGGAAAGCCACGGCGCCGCCGCCGTCCTGGACCCGCCGATCGCTGCAGAGGTCGGGGGCGACGGCCGCCTGACCCCGGGCGCGGTGGCCTGGTCGTTGTTCGAGGGCGCGCGCAATCCCTACATCATCCTGATCACCATCTATATTTTCGCGCCCTATGTGGCGGCGGTGATGGTCGGCGATCCGATCCGTGGCCAGGAGGTGATCTCGCGCTGGAGCCAGTATGGCGGCTGGGTGGTCATGGCCACCGCCCCGATCCTCGGCTCCTCCATCGACAAGCTCGGCCGCCGCAAGACCTGGCTGGCCCTGATCGTCGCAGCCATGGTCCCGATGATGTTCGCCCTGTGGTTCGCCAAGCCGGACGGGTCCGGTCTGTCGGTCACCACCACCATGCTGATCATCACCTCGATCGGGGTGATGTTCTCCTTCACGGAGGTGCTGCACAATTCGCTGCTGGTGCGGGCCGCAGGCCTGGGCGCGGCGCACAAGGCCTCGGGCCTGGCCCTGGCCCTGGGCAACGCCTTCGCGGTGGCGGCGCTGGGTTTCACCGCCTGGGCCTTCGCCCTGCCGGGCAAGGTGCACTGGGCCTGGGTCCCGGCCCATCCGCTGTTCGGCCTGGACCCGCTGACCCACGAGCCGGAGCGGGTGGTGGCCCTGTTGGCGGCCGGCATCTTCGGCCTGGGCGCTCTTCCCTTGTTCTTCTTCACCCCCGACGCCCCGCCGACTGGAACCCCGGTGCTGAAGGCCTTCGCCGACGGCTTCAAGAGCCTGGTGCGGATGGTGCTGACGGTCGGCCAGTACAAGGACGCCGCCGTCTATCTGGCCAGCCGGATGTTCTATGTCGACGGCATGAACGCGGTGCTGATCTACGCCGGGGTCTACGCCACCGGGGTGATGAAATGGGGCCCGCTGGAGATGCTGTTCTTCGGCATCTTCCTGTCGGTGCTGGCGGTGCTGGGCGGCTTCGTCGGCCGCTGGATGGACGAGGTCTGGGGGCCGAAGGGCTCGGTGCGGGTCTCGATCGGCATGTCGCTCCTGGGCATCATCGCCTTCCTGGGCATGGCGCCGGACAAGATTCTCTATGTCTGGGCCTTTGATCCGGCGGCCCATGCGCCGCTGTGGAACGGGCCGTTCTTCACCACCTGGCCGGAGGTGATCTTCATCCTGATCGGCTTCTCCAACGCGATCTTCATCACCGCCCAATACGCCTCCAGCCGCACCCTGCTCACCCGGCTGACCCCGCCGGAGCAGACCGGGGCCTTCTTCGGGGTCTATGCCCTGTCGGGGGTCGCCACCGGCTGGCTGGGGCCGATGATGGTCAATCTCGGCACCAAGCTGACCCATACCCAGCAGGGCGGTTTCGCCACCATCACCATCCTTTTGACCATCGGCTTCCTCGGCCTGATGTTCGTGCGGGGCGGGGGACGTCGCCCCGCCTGAGGTCGCCGCTTCCCAAGGGCGTCATCGGGGGCTAAGCGCGGACCATGCAGGTCGCCGCTCAGCTCCGGACCGCCTGGCGCGAGCCGTTGGGCATCTTGTCGGCCTATGCCGAGGAGCCCTGGACGCTGGCGTTCCTGTCCGGCGGCGGCGGGCCGCGCGGGCGCTGGTCCTATCTGGCGCGCCGGCCCGAGGCGACCCTGTGGATCGGCGCCGACCATCCACGCGATCCCTTCCAGGCCCTGGCCGAGTTGCTGGGCCCGCCGGGCGAGACCCTGCCGAACGGACCGCCGTTCCAGGGCGGCGTCGCCGGTCTTTGCGCCTATGAGCTGGGCGACCGGGTCGAGGCCCTGGGGCTGGAGCGCCGCCCCGGCTGGCCGGACCTGGCCGCCGCCCGCTATCGCGCCGTGCTCTGCTTCGACCATGAAAAGCGCCAGGTGATCGGCATCGGCCGGGGCGCCGACGAGATCGAGGCCGAGGACGCGGCCTATGAGGCCATGACCTGGCTGCAGGTCCCGCCGCGCGCGACCCGTCGCGGCCCGCTCTGTCCGGGACTGGAGGCCTCGGACCCAGCCACCTATGAGGCCGCCGTGGCCGAGGTGGTGGGGCGCATCGCCGCCGGCGAAATCTTCCAGGCCAATATCGCCCGGACCTGGAGCGGGCGGCTGGGGGAGGCGGTCAGCCCCTTCGACGTCCTGGCTAGGCTGGCCAGGACCAGCGCCGCGCCCTTCGCCGCCTATCTGCGCCTGGACCGCCTGGCCCTGGTCTCCAACTCGCCGGAGCGGTTCCTCCAGGCCTCGCCCGACGGGACAGTGGAGACCCGACCGATCAAGGGCACCCGGCCCCGGGGCGCGACGCCGGCCGAGGACCTGGCCCTGGTCCGCGAGCTGTCGGCCAGCGCCAAGGACCGCGCCGAGAACCTGATGATCGTCGACCTGATGCGCAACGACCTGGCCCGCACGGCCTGGGCCGGCAGCGTCGAGGTTCCCGAACTCTGGGCGGTGGAGACCTATGCCAATGTCCACCATCTGGTCTCGACGGTGCGCGGTCGGTTGGCGCCGGGGCGCACGGCCCTGGACCTGCTGCGCGCCGCCTTTCCGCCGGGCTCGATCACCGGGGCCCCCAAGGTCCAGGCCATGAAGACCATCGCCGCCCTGGAGCCGCCGCGCGGGCCCTATTGCGGCTCGCTGTTCTGGGCCGGGGCGGACGGGGCGCTGGATTCCAGCGTGCTGATCCGCACCCTGGCCTGTGTCCGGCGCGACGGCGGCTGGGAGGTCGAAGCCCGGGCGGGGGCCGGCATCGTCGCCGACAGCGATCCCCGGGCCGAACGGCTGGAGACCGAGGCCAAGATCGCGGCCCTGGTCGCCGCCCTGACCGGAGACGGCGCATGATCCCTCACGATGATCGCGGCCTGCTGCTGGGCGACGGCCTGTTCGAGACCGTGCTGGCCCGCGACGGGGTGCTGATGCGGCTGGAGGCCCACCTGGATCGCATGGCGGCCGGTTGCGCGGTGCTGGGCCTCCCGGCCCCGGACCGCGGCGAGGCGACCGTCCTGATGCGCCGGGCCCTGGCGGGCGTGGAAGCGCCCCGCGTGGCCGTGCGCCTGACCCTGACGGCGGGATCCGGCGGACGGGGGCTGGATCGCCCGACCCCGGTGGCGCCCCGGCTGTTCGCCACCGCCGCGCCCTCGGCGATCCCGGATCAACCCGCGCGGCTGGCCCTCGCCCGGACCCGGCGCAATGACGGTTCGCCGGCCGCGCGGATCAAGAGCCTGTCCTATCTCGACAACGTCCTGGCGCGGGCGGAGGCCCGGAGCGTCGGGGCCGACGAGGCGGTGATGCTCAACAGTCGCGGCGAGATCGCCTGCGCGACGGCGGCCAATATCTTCTGGGTCAGCGAGGGGCGCCTATGGACCCCGGCGCTCGACTGCGGGGCCCTGGCCGGCATCGCGCGGGGCGAGGTGATGGCGCGGGCCCAGGGGCTGGGGATCGAGGTGGCGGTGGCGCGCGCCGGGCCGCAGGCCCTGGAGCGGGCGCAGGCGATCTTCCTGACCAACAGCCTGATCGGCCTGCGTCCCGTGGCGGCGTTCGGCGATCGCGTCCTGGCGCCTCATCCCCTCGCTGACCGGCTGGCCCTGAATTAGGCCGTCGACCAGGTCACCTCGGTGGTCTTGCGCGGCTTCAGATAGTATTTCTGGGTGAAGGTGATCGGGGTCGGCAGGGTCTTCTGCAGGGGCGAGGCGTAGGTATAGGTCACCTCCGACATGATCGCTGTGTCGCCGACCGCCAGCAGGCCGGTGGGCACACCGCTGACCGTGCCGGTCAGGGCGCTGTAGCTCGAGCCATAGGTCTTGCTCCACACCACCTTGGGCGTGCCGCTGGAATCGGCCTTCACGCTGGTCACCCGCATGTTCAGCGTGGTGGTGGGGAAGGGGGCGATGATCGCCTTTCCGACATTGAAGATGTCGGTCATCTCGGCGGTGGTCACCTGGGTGTCCTGGGCCACCAGGTCGCCGACCGTGGAGGCCACGTGGCTGGCGCGCCGGTCGCAGATCATGCCGATCGTCGTCTCCGACAGGCCGTAATAGAGCAGGATCATCAGCGGGGCGACGAAGGCGAACTCGACGGCGGCCGAGCCTCGATCGTCCTTCAGGCCGCGCTTCAGGTCGCGGGAGAACCAGCGGCTCATGTGCATTTCGCCCCTGTCGGCGCTGTGGTGGACCAGGGTTCGTTGCGGAAGCTGGCGGCGGCGCTGATCAGGCGCTTGCCGCTGCCGCTGCCCATATTGACGAGGGCGACGTTCAGCAGCGGCGTGAAGATGGTCCACTGGTAGTAGGTCCGCACCAGGACGATGTCGCCGGGCTGGCCCGAGGACCAGCAGGTGGTGTTGGCGTTGAAGGTGGTCGGATCGGTCTGGCCGGTGGTCGACAGGGTGGTGAAGCTGGCCAGGGTCTGAACATCCACCGTGACAGCGCTGGAGCAGGCGGTCGAAAGCCAGCTCATATTGCCGCAGACCAGGGTCTTGAAATCGTTCTTGGTGTTGCCGGCGCTGGTCTGGAACTCACCGGTGCGGATCTTGCGGGCGGCGGCGTCGGTGGCGTTCTGCAGGGTGATCGAGACCATGAACACCAGGCCAAGCTCGATGATCCCGAACATCAGCATCAGGAACGGCGTGGCGATGATCGCGAACTCGATCGCCGTCGCCCCGCGCTGAGCGCGGGCGAACCGCCTCAGGCGGTGGATCAGGCGATGGGCGGCGCGGGCCATGAGCTGCTCGGAACCTCGGAAGAGGCCCAGCATAGGCGGCTCTGGCTAATCGGAGGTTTAAGGGTTGTGCTTGGCCGCCGAGGCCGCGCGATCGGCATAGCCGACATAGGGCTTTTCATAGCGGCTATAGTCGATGTCGGCTTCGCCGGGCATCGGCGTCCGCTCACAGCGCTGGCCGGCGCAGGCGTAGTTCTCGGGGCCAGCCGGGGCGCCGGGCGTCGCGCCCTTGAACAGGGTCACCCGGTCGGTCTGGGTTCCGGCGACCACGACCTGGCGATTGAGCAGGACCCGGCCGCGCGCGTCGGTGATCAGGATATTGGTCACGCCATAGGCGCGGCCCAGCAGCACGGCGTTATGGCTGTCCAGCACATTGACGTCGGCTATGGCGGGATTGCCGACGACCACGTTCTGGGTTCCGGGGGGCAGGACCAGCAGGGCGCTCTGGTCGATCGGCACCGACAGGCTGTCGGCCCAGGCGGCGGAGGCCAGGCCCAGGGCGGCGATCGCGGCGATCATGGCGGGCAGGAGAGGGCGGCGCATGGGCGGAGTCCGGACGAGGGTCAGGGCCGCAGGCTCGACCGGAATGGTCAACAAAGCTTGAACTTTGGCGGACTCACGCGCGCGCGAGAATCATTATGACAAACCGCCCTTTCAGCGCGGAATCCGGGCGCGTGGTTAACAGTCATTCACAGTAAACGAAAGTAAACCATAGAAAAAAGATATCGAATACTTCGTTGTTTACTCGACATTAAGCGCGGCGCGGCAAAGTGTCCCTGCGAATTCGAGGCGAGCAGGCAGTTGGCTTGATCCCTCAGCCCACTGCTCGCCAACCTAAGGAGACCACCATGTCCAAGTTTGTCACCCGCTTCCTGAACGACGAATCCGGCGCCACGGCCATTGAATACGGCCTGATCGCGGCTCTGATCGCCGTTGTGCTGATCACCGCCATGACCACCCTGCAGGGCAAGATCAGCGGCACCTTCGCCAAGATCGGCACCGCGATGCCGCAATAAGCGGCTCGCAGCTCGAATAGATCGCGGGGGCCGCGGTGCGAAAGCGCCGCGGCCCTTTCGCTGTCTGGGATTCGGGTGGCCTGGAGGCGGCGTTTCCAGGCAATGGTGAATCGATATTAGTAATGAATAGAAATAAACTATAGAAACTTCGTCGAATACTTTTCTGTTTACTCGACATTAAGCGCGGCGCGCCAAAGTGTCCCTGCGAATTCGAGGCGAGCAGGCAGTTGGCTTGATCCCTCAGCCCACTGCTCGCCAACCAAAAGGAGATCACCATGTCCAAGTTTGTCACCCGCTTCCTGAACGACGAATCCGGCGCCACGGCCATTGAATATGGCCTGATCGCGGCCCTGATCGCCGTTGTGCTGATCACCGCCATGACCACCCTGCAGGGCAAGATCAGCGGCACCTTCGCCAAGATCGGCACGGCGATGCCGCAATAAGCGGCTCGCAGCTCGAATAGATCGCGGGGGCCGCGGTGCGAAAGCGCCGCGGCCCTTTCGCTTTTCAACTGTCCGTTCACCTGGGCCCGGCATGATGGCCGGGCTTCCAGACTCTCACCGGTTCGACAGATGATCGCGCTTTTCCAGACCCTGCTGCTCTCGACCTTCCCCGCCCTGGTGATCGTGGCCGGCATGCGGGACGTGACGAGCTACACCATTCCCAACTGGATCTCGCTGGCCCTGATCGCGGCCTTCGTGCCGGCCGCCCTGGCCGGCGGCCTGACCCTGCCGGCCATCGGCCTGCAGCTGGCCTTCGGGGTGGTCGCCCTGGTCGCCGGCATGGCCATGTTCGCCCTGGGTTGGATCGGCGGCGGCGACGCCAAGCTGTTCGCCGCCGTGGGCCTCTGGCTCGGCTGGCCCGCCTCCATCACCTATCTGCTGGTCACCGGTGTGACCGGCGGCGCCCTGGCCGTCGGCCTGCTCAGCCTGCGCTCGCTGTGGATGCGACCCTATGTCCAGGGCGGCCCCCCGTGGTTCGGCCGGCTGGCGACGCCTGGAGAGAATGTGCCGTATGGCTTTGCGATCGCCGCCGGGGCGCTGACGGCCTTCCCCGCCTCGGCCCTCGGCCTGGCCCTGATGGGCCTGGGCTGACCCAAGGCCTTTAGCCCGCGTTAACCATGCGGGCCTCACAAGACGGATGGCCGGCAGAAGGTCGGACCAGCGAGTCGCGCGCACCTGTGAAAAAGCAGGAACGCCGCCTGTCGCCCGCACCCGCGGGCCTTTTGAGTCTTAGTTCATGGGCGCCGTCCGCATCGCCATCATCGCCGCCGCAGCCCTGGCCGCCATTCTGCTGGCGTTCCTGGTGCGTGGCATGGTCGCGCCCAAGAAGCCGCCGCCACTGGCCGCCATCGCCGCAGCCGCCGCCCCGCCGCCTCGCCCCATGGCCCAGGTGCTGGTCGCCAAGCACGACCTGACCGTCGGCGCCCGCATCAGTCCCATCGACCTGACCTGGCAGCCCTGGCCGGTCGACGCGCTCAATCCCAATTTCGTCACCGACGGCGCCGCGCCCGCGCCGATCCCCGATCCGCCCACCGCCAAGCAGGTCGCCCAGAGCACGGCCCGCGCGGCCCAGGACGCGGTCATGGCGTCCGGCCCGATGCAGGCCTTCGACGGCGCGATCGTCAAGGAAGCCATGATCCAGGGCGAGCCGGTGATCGCGCGCAAGGTCGTGCGCGGCGGCCAGAGCGGCTTCATGGCCGTGGTGCTGGCGCCCGGCATGCGGGCCATGTCCATTCCGATCACTGCCGAGACCGCCGCCGGCGGCTTCATTCTGCCGGGCGACCGGGTCGATGTGCTCCAGGCCCGCGCCCAGCCGGACGGCAAGTCGATCGGAACCGAGACCCTGATGCGCAATCTGCGGGTTCTGGCCATCGACCAGAAGACCGAGCCGGACAAGGACGCCCGCGCCATCGTCGGCGCCTTGGCGGTGCTGGAGGTTCCGGCCACCGACGTCGAGGTCCTGGCGCGCGGCAAGGCCCAGGGCGAGATGCAGCTGGTCCTGCGCTCCTATGCCGACCTGGGCGGCTCGGCCACGCGGGGCGCCAAGACCCGGGCCAGCATCGGCATGCGGGTGATCCGCGCCGGCCAGTCATCGGAGGTGGCGGTCCAATGATCCTGCGCAGTCTCGCCCTCACACTGGCGATCGCCCTCGCCGCAATGGCGCCCGGAGCGGCGCTCGCCCAGAGCGGATTCAGCGGCGGCGCGCCGTCGAACCCGGCCCCGATCCGCGTCGACCTGGCCGCCCAGGGCGGCGCCTCCCAGACGCTGGCCCTGCCGCAGGGCAAGTCGGCGATCATCGAGCTGCCGGTCGACGTTCGCGACATATTGGTGACCAATCCGTCGGTGGCGGACGCCATGCTGCGCTCGCCCCGGCGCATCTTCATCCTGGGCGTCAAGACCGGCGCCACCGACGCGGTGTTCTTCGACGCCGCCGGCCGTCGGATCCTGTCCCTGGCGATCCGGGTGGACCAGGACACCAGCGCCGTCGCCCAGACCATCAACCGCGTGTTGCCCGGCGCCTCGGTCCGGGTGGACGCGATCAATTCCAGCCTGATCCTCTCGGGGCAGGTGGCCAATATCGGCGACGCCGACAAGGCCATGCAGATCGCCAAGGCCTCGGTCGACAAGCCCGACACCCAGGTCCTCAACATGCTGTCGATCGCCGGCAAGGACCAGGTGATGCTCAAGGTCCGGGTGGTGGAGATCCAGCGCAACTCGATCAAGCAGCTGGGCTTCAACCTCAGCGCCGTGCTCGGCCAGGTGGGCGAGACCCAGTACCTCTTGTCCAACGCCGCCAGCTTCGGGGTCAATGGCGCCCTGCTGGGCGGCATTTCGGGCGGCTACAAGACCGACACCACCAAGCAGCCGATCCTGCAGCTGCCCTGCACCGGCGCGGGCTGGACGGCCGGGGCGCTCTGCCCGGTGGTGGCCCGCGACAGCACCGTGGCCGCCAACGCCGACGCCGCGACCATCACCAACACCGCCGGCAGCCCCGGGCTGAACAGCGCCGAGGGCGCCATCAAGGCCTTTGAACGGGTGGGCCTGGCCCGGACGCTGGCCGAGCCGAACCTGACGGCGGTGTCCGGTGAATCGGCCAAGTTCCTGGCCGGCGGCGAATATCCGATCCCCGTCTCCCAGGACGACAAGGGCCACGTCACGGTCGAGTACAAGCCGTTCGGCGTGGGCCTGGGTTTCACCCCGGTCGTGCTGTCGGGCGGCCGCATCTCGCTGAAGATCTCCACCGAGGTCTCCGAGCTCAGCACCACGGGCGCCTTCTCGCTGGCCTCGACCTCGACCTCGACCAGTCTGACCATCCCGGCCCTCAACGTGCGGCGCGCCGAGACCAGCGTTGAACTGCCCTCCGGCGGCTCGATGATGATCGCGGGCCTCCTTAAGGAAGAGACCAAGCAGGCGCTGGACAGCCTGCCCGGCGTGACCACCCTGCCGGTGCTGGGCGCCCTGTTCCGGTCGCGCGACTATCTGAGCGGCGAGACCGAACTGGTGATCATCGTCACCCCCTACATCGTCCAGCCGGTCAGCCCGGACAAGCTCCAGACCCCCGCCGATGGCCTGAAGATCGCCAACGACGCCCAGACCATCCTGCTGGGCCAGCTCACCAAGGCCTACAAGGCCAAGCCGCAGCCGCCGACCGGCCGCGCCTATCAGGGGCCCATCGGCTACGTGATCGAATGACCGCCGCCGTCCGCACTTTGCGTCCCGTCATCCTGACCCTGCTGCTCGCGGGGCTGTCGGCCTGCGCCTCCGCCCCAACCGAGATCCAGGGGCGCGTCGCCGATCCGCGCCTGCCTACCGAACACTACCAGGCCCAGGCTGTGGAGAGCCCCCAGGAGCTGCGGCTGGCGGTTCACGCCCAGGGGCTGTCGACCAACCAGGCCAACGCCCTGACCGGGTTTGTCCAGGCCTGGATGCAGGGGGAGGGCGGGGTGATCACCCTCAGCGCCCCCACCCGTGGCGGCGACGCCCAGGCCGCCTTCCGCACGGGCGAAGGCGCGCGCACCTATCTGATCGCCCAGGGCGTTCCCGCCGACCGCATCCAGGTGGCGGGCTATGACGCCACGGGCCTCATCGAGGCGCCCCTGAAGATCGGCTACACCCGCTACGAGGCGGTGATCCCGGCCTGTGGCCGGGAGTGGCAGAACCTGGCCTCGACCAAGACCAACGAAGTCCAGTCCAATTTCGGCTGCGCCGTCACCGCCAACATGGCCGCCCAGATCGCCAACCCCGGCGACCTCCTGCGGCCGCGCGACATGACCCCGGCCGACGCCGCCCGCCGGGCCGTGGTGCTCGACAAATACCGCAAGGGCCAGGTCGTCTCCTCGGAGAAGGACTCCCAGGCCCAGGGCGTGGTCTCGGATGCGATCAAGTGACGGGGACGCGTTGACATGAAGCCCCAGACGGGTCTCGACCCCTTCGACATGCAGTTCGACGCCGACGACGAGTTCGCGCCTCAGGCGGACGAGGCGTGGCGCGCCGCGCCGGCCCTGTCGCCCCGCGTCTCCGACGATCCCTTCGCCGATTTCCCGCCGGCCCAGGACCTCGATATCCGCGAGCCCATGGGCTATGAGCGCGAGCGCTCGCCGCGCGAGGTCCAGGCGCCGGACCCGGTCGCTCAGGCCGCCGTGCGTGACGTCGACGGCGGCGATCCCCTGGCCGATGACCTGCATCAGCCGACCCCGCCGCCGCGCTACGAGCCGATCGCCAATCCGGTGCATGAGATGATCGCCGAGGCGGAAGCCGCATTCGGTGAGACGACCCTGCCCAGGATCACCATCCATGTCTTCTGCACCACGCCGGAGACCGCCGACCTGGCCGAGCGCGCCGCCGCCGACCGGCGGATGGAGCGGGCGGTGGTGGTGGTGCGGATGGGCGGCCTGGCCCAGGCCTGCGAGGTCTACCAGAACCAGCCCACCCCCTCCCTGGTCATGGTCGAGAGCGCTGATCCTGCGCCCCAGCTGATCGCCCAGCTGGACCGGCTGGCCGAGGTCTGCGACCCCGGCACCAAGGTGGTGGTGGTCGGCGCGGCCAACGACATCGCGCTCTATCGCGAGCTGATGCGCCGCGGCGTCTCCGAATACATGGTGCCGCCGCTCAGCCCGCTGCAGATGGTGCGCACGGTCACCAGCCTCTATGCTGATCCCTCGGCGCCCTTCGTGGGCCGCCAGATCGCCTTCTGCGGCGCCAAGGGCGGGGCCGGCGCCTCGACCATCGCCCACAATGTCGCCTATTCGATCACCGAGCGTCTCCATTCCGGCGCCGTGCTGGTCGACCTGGACCTGGCCTTCGGCACGGCGGGCCTCGACTTCAACCAGGACCCCTTGCAGGGCGTGGCCGACGCGCTCAGCCAGCCCGACCGCCTGGACCAGGTGCTGATGGACCGGATGATGGCCCGCTGCACCGAGCGGCTCAGCCTGTTCGCCGCCCCGGCCACCCTCGACCAGGACTATGACATCAGCGCCGAGGCCTATGAGGAGGTCACTCAGAAGATCCGCTCAGCGGCCCCGTTCGTGGTGCTCGACCTGCCGCACATCTGGACGGCCTGGACCCGCAAGATCCTGTTGTCCTCCGACGACCTGGTGATCGTCGCGACCCCGGACCTGGCCTCGCTGCGCAACGCCAAGAACATGGTCGACCTGGTCCGCCGGGCGCGGCCCAACGACGCCCCGCCCCGGCTGGTGCTGAATCAGGTCGGCGTGCCCGGCCGGCCCGAGATCCCGGTCAAGGACTTCGGCGAGGCGCTGGGCCTGACGCCCTCGCTCGCCCTGCCCTGGGACCCGAAGCTGTTCGGCCAGGCGGCCAATAACGGCCAGATGCTGGCGGAGGTCGGCCCTAAGGCCCGGGCCACTGAGGGCCTCGACGTGCTCGCGCAGCAGATCGCCCGCCGCGAACCGCCGCCGACCCAGAAGGCGTCGCTGTTCTCGAGCCTGTTCAAGCGCAAATAGATGTTTGGCAAGCGTCCCACCGATACGCCGACCCAGGCCCGCCCGCCGGCTCCGCCGCCGGCGGCGGGCGACGGCGCGGCCATCGCCACCCGGCCGCAGCGGATCGAACCGGGCCAGGCCCCGCCGGCCGCCGGAAAGCCGGTCCAGCCCACCGCCGGGCCCAAGGCCACCTCCGGCTTCGAGCAGCTGCGCGCGGCGCAGGGCGCGGCCACCTCATCCTCCCAGGTGGTGCGCGAGCAGACCGACTATTACCACGCCACCAAGACCACGATCTTCAACGCCCTGATCAACACCATCGACCTGGCCCAGCTGGCCCAGCTCGACACCAAGCAGGCGGCCGAGGAGATCCGCGACATCGTCGCCGAGCTGGTGGCGATCAAGAACGTCTCGATGTCGGTGTCCGAGCAGGACATGCTGGTCCAGGACATCATCAATGACGTCCTCGGCTATGGCCCGCTGGAGCCCCTGCTGGCCCGCGACGACATTGCCGACGTGATGGTCAATGGCGCCGGCCGGGTGTTCATCGAAGTCGGTGGCAAGGTCCAGCTGACCAATGTCCGGTTCCGCGACAACACCCAGCTGATGAACATCTGCCAGCGAATCGTCAGCCAGGTCGGCCGCCGGGTCGATGAGAGCTCGCCGATCTGCGACGCCCGCCTGCCTGACGGCAGCCGGGTCAATGTCATCGCCCCGCCCTTGGCTCTGGATGGTCCGACCCTGACCATCCGGAAGTTCAAGAAGGACAAGCTGACCATGAAGAACCTGGTGGAGTTCGGCTCCATCAGTCCGGAGGGCGCCCGTGTCCTGGGGGTCATCGGCGCCTGCCGTTGCAACGTGATCATCTCGGGCGGCACCGGCTCCGGCAAGACCACCCTGCTCAACACCCTGACCGCCTTCATCGATCCGACCGAGCGGGTGATCACCTGCGAGGACGCCGCCGAACTGCAGCTGCAACAGCCCCACGTGGTGCGGCTGGAGACCCGGCCGCCGAACCTGGAGGGCCAGGGCCAGATCACCATGCGGGACCTGGTGAAGAACTGCCTGCGGATGCGCCCGGAACGGATCATCGTCGGCGAAGTGCGCGGACCGGAAGCGTTCGACCTGTTGCAGGCGATGAACACCGGCCACGACGGCTCGATGGGCACGCTGCACGCCAACTCGCCGCGCGAGGCCCTCAGCCGTCTGGAATCGATGATCACCATGGGCGGCTACGGCCTGCCGTCGCGCACCATCCGCGAGATGATCACCGGCTCGGTCGACGTCATCATCCAGGCCGCGCGCCTGCGCGACGGCTCGCGGCGCATCACCCACATCACCGAGGTGCTGGGCATGGAGGGCGAGGTGATCGTCACCCAGGACCTGTTCCTCTACGACATCACCGGCGAGGATGCGGCGGGCGCCATCATCGGCCGGCACAAGTCCACCGGCATAGCCCGGCCCAGGTTCTGGGAGCGCGCCCGCTACTACAACCTCGAAGGCGAGCTTGGCGAC
>NZ_CANCLE010000064.1 GCF_947378715.1 Phenylobacterium aquaticum | reverse complement strand
GCGCGCGCCATGTAGCCGGAATCCTCCAGCATGATGATGAACAGGAACAGGATCAGAATCTGCGGCAGGAAGACCAGCACGCTGCCGACCCCGGCGATCACCCCGTCGACGATCAGGCTGCGCAGCATGCCGTCGGGCATGACCTGGGCCACCAGGCCGCCGAGTCCGGTGAAGCCGCCATCGATCAGGTCCATGATCGGCGTCGCCCAGGTGAACACCGCCTGGAACATCACGAACAGCAGGGTCAGCAGGATCGCCAGGCCGGCGACCGGATGCAGCAGGACGCCATCGATCTTGCCGGTCAGGGTGTCGGGATGCTCAGGCGGCCGGACATAGGCCTTCATGATCCGCTGGGCCTCGCGGTGGGCGTCGCGGATCTGGCCGGCGTCGGGGGTAGACCAGTGATTTTCGTCGGTCTTGGCAGCCGTCAGAGTCGCGGCGTCGATCTGGGCGACCAGGTCCTCGATCCCACGCTTGCGGGTGGCGACGGTGGTGACGATCGGCGCGCCGAGCTCGCGGCTCAGGCCCTCGAGGTCGATGCGCAGGCCCTGGCGCTGGGCGATGTCATACATGTTCAGCGCCAGGACCAGGGGACGGCCGACCTGGCGCAGTTCCAGGATCAGGCGCAGCACCAGGCGCAGATTGGTGGCGTCGGCCACGCAGACGATGACGTCGGGCGGGGTCTCTCCGGCCAGCTGGCCCAGCACCGCGTCACGGGTGACGGCCTCGTCGGGGCTGCGGGCGCGCAGGGAATAGGTGCCGGGCAGGTCAAGGATGAACAGGCTGCGGCCCTTGGGCGTGACGACCACGCCCTCCTTCCGCTCCACCGTGACGCCGGCATAGTTGGCCACCTTCTGGCGGCTGCCGGTCAGGGCGTTGAACAGGGCGGTCTTGCCGGAATTGGGATTTCCCACCAGCGCCACCCGCGCCGGGGTCATGACGGCGTCGGTCATGCCGTGGGCGCATCCAGGGCGAACAGCACCTCGTCGGCGTCGCGGCGGCGCAGGGCCACGCGCATGTCGTCGAGCCGCACGGCGATGGGATCGTGGCCGAACAGGCCCTCGTGGATCAACTCGATCCGGGCCCCTTCCACGAAGCCGAACTCCAGCAGGCGGCGCTGCAATTCCTCGCGGTCGACCCCGTGTTCGGTGATGGCCAGGTCGGCGCGGACCTGGACGATGACGCCACGGTCGCCGGGCTGGGCCTCGCTCAGACGCACGAGCGCGCCTTGGGCGGGCTCCGCAATCGCCGTGCGATCGATCGACAGACTGTTCATCCGGGCCTTCCTCGTGACGCGCCCCTATTGCGAACGATTATCATTCGCCCCGATCGGCGTCGAGAGCTCAGTTCGCCGCACTGCATTGAACGTGCCGGGACGGTCCGGCGCCTTGACCCCGATCAAGGTCCCACCCGTCGCCGGCCAGGGACGCAGCGGTTCTGTATTGCGCAAAGCCGGCCAAGCCCCTAAGCGACGGGGACTTTCCCCCGCTGGCCCCAGTGGCGAAATGGTAGACGCGGTAGACTCAAAATCTATTGCCGAGAGGCGTGCTGGTTCGAGTCCGGCCTGGGGCACCACGGAAAGGTTGGCGTGAAACCTCGTTAGTGCGGCTGCGCCAGCACCACCCCGACCAGCACCGCCACATATTGCAGCACCGCGCCGCCGACCACGTGGCCGTGCCAGATGGCGCGGCGGAACTTCAGCTTCTGGATCAGGTAGAACACCGCGCCGGTCGAATAGATCGCGCCGCCCAGGGCCAGCAGCAGCAGGGCTTCCCAGGACAGGCCCTCGATCATCGGCTTGATCGCCACCAGCACCAGCCAGCCCAGGGCCAGATAGATCGCCACCCAGAAGCGGCGGCCCAGGCCCGGCAGGAACAGCTTGCCCGCCACCCCCAGCAACGCCACGGACCAGACCGCCGTGGTCATGCCGATCGCCCAGGCGCCGTGCAGGTTCTGGGTGGTGAACGGGGTGTAGGAGCCGGCGATCATCAGGAAGATGCCCGCGTGGTCGAACCGGCGCAGCAGCGGCCGATAGGGCGCCTTGGCGAAGTTATAGGCGGTCGACAGGGCCAGCATGGCGACCATGCCGACGGTGTAGACCCCCACCGCCGCGGTCTCGCCCAGGCCGCCCAGCTTGACCGACAAGGCCAGCAGAATCGCGCCGCCGATCACTGCGAAGGCCAGGCCCGCAATATGGACGACGAGGTCGGCGCACTTGGCGCCCGGGGACGGATAATGGCGCGACAGCGTTGTCATGGCGGGCTCCGAGGCGACAAACCTGCGGGGAGAAGGGTGTCGTGACGTCAATTGTAGCTGGAGGGCAGGCTTAAGGGCAGCCTTTTCCCGGTCTATGGCTTATTCTTAACAGGCGCCCTGGCCCAATGAGTGCGGCGAAAGTTGAAGTGTGAGGCGGCGATGTTCGAACCCCCCAATGCCAGTTTCAATGTCGATCAACGCCGCCAGCTTGCCCGGCTCGCCTCGCATCACTTCCTGAATACCGCCAGTCTGATCGCCGAGACGGTCAACAGTGATCTGATCACGGCCCTGACGTTCCTGACCATCAGTCGCGCCAACGTTCGCGAACTTGTCGAGGATGGCGTCGGGGTGCGGGACTTCGCCGCCCTTGAGGCCGTGCCGCCCGACGACCTGCGCCGGGCGGTCAGCGTCTATGCGGTCGCCCGCGAGCTCGGCATCCCCTACGAGACCGTCCGCCGCCATGCCCGCAAGCTGCGCAACAGCGGCGTGGTCGAGATGGGACCAGAGGGCCTGACCATTCCGCGCAGCGTCTATGGCGCCCCGGGCCAGATCCAGGCGGTGGCGGAGAACTGGGGGCTGGTCCGCGCCTTCGTCAGCGACGCCAACCGTTTGGGCGTCGTGGCGGCGGGTCCGCACGTCACGCCGAGCCGCGATGTCCGCCGCCAGGCGGTGCGCCTGTCGATCGGCTTCTTCCTCGACAATCTGGCGGTGCTGGGCCGAGGACTGGAGCAGGACGCCCTCAGCGCCCTGGTGTTCCTGGCCATCGGTCGCGGCAATCTCGGCCATCTCGCCCACGACGCCGAGGCTCGGTCCGCCTATGTCGGCCTGGCCGCCATTCCGCCGGATGAGGTGCGGCGCCCGGTCAGTGTCTATGCGGTCGCCAAGGGCCTGAACCTGCCCTACGAGACCACCCGCCGCTATGGGATCAGGCTGGTGGAGCAGGGCTGGGCTGAGCGCAGCGCCAGCGGCGCCCTGATCATTCCGGCCAGCGTCGTGGCCCGGCCCAGCCTGATCCAGGGGGTCATCGAACTGGCCGAGGCGACCCAGGCCTATCTGGCCCAGATGATTGAGCTCGGCGTGCCGGTCGACCCCGCCTAGGTTCCGGCCCCTAGGCGGCGCGGCGCTGGCGTGAGGGCTCGCTGATCCTGAAGCGGCCGACCAGTTGCGACAGGTCGGTGGCGTCCTTGGCGAGGGAATGGCTGGCGGCGGTGGATTGCTCGACCATGGCGGCGTTCTGCTGGGTCACCTGGTCCATCTCATTGACCGCCAGATTGACCTCGCCCAAGGCCAGGGACTGTTCCTGGGAAGAGGCGGCGATCTGACTGACCAGATGGTTGATGTCCGCCACCTTGCCGACGATCAGGCTGAGCGCGTCGCCGGTCTGGCCGACCAGATTGACCCCGGTCGCCACATTGCGGCTCGACAGCTCGACCAGGCCCTTGATCTCCTTGGCGGCTTCCGCCGATCGCTGGGCGAGCGCCCGGACCTCGGAGGCGACGACGGCGAAGCCCTTGCCGGCGTCCCCGGCCCGGGCCGCCTCGACCCCGGCGTTGAGCGCCAAGAGGTTGGTCTGGAAGGCGATCTCGTCGATGACGCCGATGATCTCGCCGATCTGGCTGGAGGAAGCCTCGATCTCGCTCATGGCGGAGATGGCCTGGTGGGCCACGGCCCCGCCGCGCTCGGCGTCGACCTTGGTGTCGGCCACGGCCGTGTGGGCCGAGCGGGCGCCCTCGGCGGCCTTCTTGACGGTGGCGGTGATCTCTTCGACGGCGGCGGCGGTCTCTTCCAGGGTGGCGGCCTGACGTTCGGTGCGCTTGGACAGGTCGTCGGAGGCATGGCTGATCTCGCCGGCGCCTGAGCGGATGCCCTCGGCATGGGCGAGGATCACCTGCATGGTCTCCTCCAGCGTGCCAATGGCTTCGTTGAAGTCGGTCTGCAGCTTCCGATAGGAGTCCGGGATCCTCTCGTCGAAGCGATAGGTCAGGTCGCCCTTGGCCAAGTGCTCGAGGGCGTTGCTGACCCCGGTCATGACCATCACCTGCTCGGCTTCGGCGCGCTGGCGGATCTCCTCGGCATGGGCGCGCTCGACCTCGAGCTGGCGGCGCTGTTCGGCGGCCTCGGCCTCGCTCTGGCGGCCGGCCATGGCCGCCTTGAAGGCGTGCAGGGCGCGGGCCATGGAGCCGATCTCGTCGCCACGCCCGGTGTGGGGCGGGACCACGTCAAGGTCGCCGGCGGCCAGGCGCGACAGGGCGTTGGTCACATCGACGATCGGGGTCACCAGGGTGCGCCGCGCGACCATGATCAGGCCGATGGCGAAGACGACCATGGCCGCCAGCACGCCCAGCATCAGGACCTGGGCGAACTTGCCGGCGCCGATGGCCTGGCCGGAGGTGGCGCGGGAGCCGGCGTCGATGGTGTCGCCGGCCTTTTCCATGGCGCCTTCCAGCACGTCGAACTGCTGCTTGAAGCTGGCCAGTTGGCCGCGCGCGCCGGCCGGATCGCCGGCCGCCTGGTCGACGATGGCCTGGGCCGAGCTGATATAGGTGGCCAGCGGCGCGTCGAGCTCGGCCAGGGCGGCCTTGGCGGCCGGGTCGGTGATCAGGCTGCGGTTGGCCTGCAAGCTGTCCTGGAACTGCTTGGCGTGGGCGGCGACGTCGGTCTTCACATCGGCGATCGACAGGCCGTTGGCCGGGTCGGAGGACATGATCGCCGCCAGCACGTCAGCGTGCAGGGCGTCATGCATCATGTCGGCTTCCATATGGTTGCGCAGGGCGGTGGCGGCGTCTGTGCTGGCCGCCAGGCCGTGGCTCAGCCGCCAGGCCACCCCGAAGCCCGTGCCGGCGGAAGCCACGCCGAGGATCAGCACGGCTGCGCCCGCAGCCATGATCCTGCTGTTGATGGAACCGGATTTCATCGCGCCCTCGTCCTAGGGTGAAGGTTCCAGCCTTCGCGCCCTGGGGGTTGCGTGATGGTTAATGAATGGCTTCCGCAGGGCTTCGCGACCTTATGCCGCGAGACCTTGGCGGGCGCCTCGCGCCCTGGAGTTGCGGTGCTCGCACTCTTGGCCCGCAGGGTGGCCTTGGCGGCCCCGGCGCCCTATGGCGAGGGGCCGCTCCCGGAGTTCCGCCCTTGTCCATCAACACCCCCGCCGATCACGCGGCCATCCAGCGCAACAGCGCCGGCATCGCCCTGCGGGTCTGCGCCATGGTCTGCATGGCCAGCCTCTCGGCCCTGGTGAAGTGGTGTTCCGGCAAGGGCGTGCCGGTGCTGGAGGTGATCTTCTTCCGCAACGCCTTCGCCTTTGTTCCGGTGCTGATCTATGTCGCCCGCACCAGCGGCTTCCAGGTGCTGAAGACCCAGCGCCCGCTGGGGCACCTGGCCCGCTCGACGGTGGGCCTGGTGGGCATGGTCTGCGGCTTCATGGCGGTGGCCCGCCTGCCGCTCACCCTGTCGACCTCGATCGCCTTCTCCTCGCCGCTGTTCATGACCGCGCTCTCGGCCCTGATCCTGAAGGAGCCGGTGGGGGTTCATCGCTGGGCGGCGGTGGCGGTGGGCTTCATCGGCGTGCTGATCATGGTCCACCCCGATCCGGCCCACATGGCCGTGGCCGGCACGGTCCTGGCCCTGGTCGGGGCCATGGGCGCAGCCGGGGCGATGATCGCCATCCGCGAGATCGGCCGCACCGAGCAGGGGCCAACCATCGTCTTCTATTTCACCCTGGCCGGCGCGGTGCTGGGCCTGGCCAGCGCGCCGTTCGGCTGGATCATGCCCGATCCGATGACCCTCGCCCTGCTGATCGCGGCGGGCCTGATCGGCGGGACCGGGCAGCTGTTCCTGACCGAAGCCCTGCGCCGGGCGCCGGTCGCGGTCGTCGCGCCCTTCGACTACACCCAGCTGGTCTGGGCGAGCCTGATCGGCTTCTTCGTCTGGGGGGAGACGCCGCGCGCTCTGACCCTGGTCGGCGCCCTCGTGGTGGCGGCCAGCGGGGTCTATATTCTGCTGCGAGAGACGCGCGGGTTCCGCCGCGGCTGAGAGGGAGCAAGCATGCGTTGGCAGGACGGTGATCGGGGCGGCAATATCGAGGACCGGCGAGGCCTGGGCCCGATCGCGGCCGGCGGCGTTGGCGTCGGTGGGATCGTCCTGGCGGCGATCGGCTATTTCGTGTTCGGGATCGACCCCGCCACCACCCTGAACGCGGTCAAGGACCAGGCCGGCCAGGAACAGTCCCAGGAAGGCTTTCACGGCACGCCCAAGGACCTGGACGCCCAGTTCGTGGACGTCATCGAACAGTCGACCACGGCGGTATGGTCGCAGGAATTCAAGGCCCGGGGCCGGATCTATCAGCGCCCGGCCGCCGTCGTGCTCTATGACCAGTCGACCGGCACGGGCTGCGGCCTCGGCCAGTCGGCCATGGGGCCGTTCTATTGCCCGAGCGACGAGAAGGTCTATCTGGACCTGGCCTTCTGGCAGGAGCTCTCCGGGCGGTTTGGCGCCGGCGGCGAGGCGGCGCGAGCCTATGTCATCGCCCACGAGATCGGCCACCACGTCCAGAAGCTGACCGGCCAGACCCAGCGCGCGGAACGGCTGGGCGCGCGCGGCGCGACCTCGGGCTCGGTGCGGCTGGAACTGCAGGCCGACTGCTATGCCGGGGTCTGGGCGGCCCATGCGTCAGAGGTCTCTGGCGGCAAGGTCAGCCTGGACACCAAGGACATCGAGGATGGTCTGCGCGCCGCCTCGGCGGTGGGCGACGACACCCTGCAACAGGAAACCCAAGGCCGCGTGGCGCCGGACAGCTTCACCCACGGGACCAGCCAGCAGCGCATGCGCTGGTTCCAGGCCGGCGCCCAGGGCGGCGACCCCGCCGACTGCGACACCTTCAAGGCGGCCCGGCTCTAAGCCGTCACATCTCCAGGACGGGAACCGGCTCCAGGCCCAGGCAGACGGCGACGCAGCGGTGGGCGAGCAGGTCGCCGGCGTCGATGAGCGGCAGGCGGATGTCCTTGGGCGACAGCACCAGCGGGACCTCGGTGCAGCCGGCGATCACGGCTTCCGCGCCCTCGGCGGCCAGGACCTGGGCCAGACCCGCCATGCCGGCGCGCACCTCGGGGCCGAGGTCGCCCGCCTTGATGCGGCCCAGCAAGGCCATGAATTCGTCCTGCCTTTCCGGCGGCAGGGTCACCAGGCTCATGCCCTGGGCGGCCAGATATTCCCGATAGAGCTTGGTCGCCTGCTTGGTGCCCAGCACGCCGGCGCGGCGCGCGCCGCTGTCGCGGGCGGCGGCGGCTGCCGTGCCGATCATGTCGATCAGCGGCAGGCCTGCCGAGCGGCTGATCAGGTCGGCATAGGCGTGGGCGGTGTTGCAGGCGATGGCCAGCACCTCGGCCCCGGCCCCGCGCAGGGCGCCGGCCATCTCGGCCAACACCGGCCCGGGCTTGGCGAAGGGGTCGTTGCGGTCCGGCACCTGCGGATTGATGTCGACGATGACCCGGATGTGGTCCTGGTCGCGTTCCGCCGGGGTGTAGGCCTGGACCTTGCCCAGGAAATCCAGGGTCGCGGCCGGGCCCATGCCGCCCAGGACGCCCAGCACCTTGCTCGGAATCTTGCTCATATCGCGCGTCCGGTCAGGGCGGTGCGGCGGGCGCGGGGAGGGCTGGCGACGGGCATGATCTACTCCTTGGAGCTCATACCTATCACGCTCCCCGGCCCGTTTGCAGCCTCAGCCCAGGGGGACGGAGGCCATCACCACCGGCACGGCGACCATGAACAGGCCGACGATGCTGACGATCCAGACCAGAGACCGGATCTGGGGCACGCCCAAGGCATAGAGCGGCACATAGAGCACGCGGGCGGCCAGATAGATCTGGGCGCCGAGCACGGTGTTCGACGAATGGATTCCGGCCAGGTGGGCGATGACCACGGCGCCCAGGAACAGGGGCAGGGTCTCGAACAGGTTGTCCTGGGCCCGCTTCAGGCGCTCGGCGTTGGCGGTCAACGGCGGCATGACCGCGTCGCGGGGGCTGGTGTTCCACTTCAGACCGTACTGGCCCGTGCGGGCGAAATCGAACAGCAGGATTTGCACAAAGGCCAGGACCAGGGCCCAGGCCGCCATCGTCAGTTCTACAGTCATTGTTCGCCCCTCCCAGGCGTCATGTCAGAGGGGAGACGATGGGCTGCGAAGGGCCCGACGGCAATGCTGACCTCGCGGCGCCCGGTTAGGGGCGAAGTTTGCGGGGCAGGGCGGCGGCTTCCTGCGGGGTCAGCCGGGTCATGCTGTTGAGCAGGCAGGGGCTGAGGCCGCCCAGGGTGGCGACCTTGATGTCCAGGTCGATGGGTCGGCAGATCAGCGATCCGCCCCCGGCCGGCGTGACCACCAGGGGATCGCCAGGCCCCGCGCCGCCCAGGCAGGCGCCGGTCATCTCGAACCGCCAGATCTCGTTGTGGGCCATGGAGACATAGAGGGTGTGGCTGTCGGCCACCCGGTGATTGCCCATGTCGCTCAAGCGGAAGCAGCTGGACGACGGCTGGGCCTGGGCGGGGGCGGCGACCATCAGGCCGGCGAACGCGATGCCGACCATGGCGATGAGGATGGTTTTCACGGCGATCTCCCTGAAGCGTCTTCCCTGGGCGTCAGACTAGCACGGACCATGGCGCCTGACGCGCGGATCGTCGCGGTCGGCCGCGCGGGCCTCGTCGCGGGCGGAATTCGCTTGGAGCCCCGCG
Organism: Phenylobacterium aquaticum; assembly: GCF_947378715.1. Lineage (GTDB taxonomy): Bacteria > Pseudomonadota > Alphaproteobacteria > Caulobacterales > Caulobacteraceae > Phenylobacterium > Phenylobacterium aquaticum_A. The sequence goes on along the minus strand of NZ_CANCLE010000064.1, from coordinate 11,329 downwards.
TCCCCGGGGGTATGCGCCGCCCAGCGGCTGGCCGAGCAAGGTCGACGGCCGGCTGGAGAGCTGCACTTGAACGGCGATCAGACCGCCCCGACGCCGCCGACGCCCGCCGCCAAGTCCCCCGAGCATCAGGCCTCAGGCCATGGCCGCTTCTGGCCGCTGGCGCTCGGCAGCATCGGCGTGGTGTTCGGCGATATCGGCACCAGCCCGCTCTACGCCTTCCGCGAGGCCCTGGGCCAGACCGGTGAGACAGGCCTGACCACCGGCTCGGTCATGGGCGTGGTGTCGCTGGCGCTCTGGGCCCTGATCCTGGTGGTCACGGTCAAGTACGTGATCTTCCTGATGCGGGCCGACAATCGCGGCGAGGGCGGGGTGCTGTCGCTCGCCGCCCTGGCCCAGGCGGCCCTGGGCAAGCGCACGACCCTGATCTTCATCCTCAGCTGCACCGGCGCGGCGCTGTTCTACGGCGACGCCATCATCACTCCGGCCATCTCGGTGCTGTCGGCGATCGAGGGGCTGCGCAGCGTGCCGGCCCTTGGCGACCATGTGACCCTGCCGGTGGTGCTGATCGCCAGCATCACCATCCTGGTCGCGCTCTTCTCCGTGCAGTTCAAGGGCACCGGCGGCATGGGCCGGTTCTTCGGCCCGATCTGCGTGGTCTGGTTCCTGGTCATCGCCACCCTGGGCGTCATGCACATCGTCGACCAACCCGGCGTAGTCGCCGCCTTCAGCCCCTATTACGCGGCCAAGTTCCTGTCCCATCACGGGGTCGCCGGCCTGTTCGTCCTGGGCTCGGTGTTCCTGACCGTGACGGGGGCCGAGGCGCTCTATGCCGACATGGGCCACTTCGGCCGCTGGCCGATCCAGGCCTCCTGGCTGACCTTTGTCCTGCCGGCCCTGGCGCTGAACTATCTGGGCCAGGGCGCCATGGTGCTGAACGCCATAGCCGGCGCCCACGGCCATCCGGTCGAGAACGCCGACTGGTTCTTCCTGATGGCGCCGGAGGCCATGCGCGCGCCGCTGGTGCTGCTGGCCACGGCGGCGACCATCATCGCCTCCCAGGCGGTGATCACCGGGGCCTATTCCCTGACCAACCAGGCCATGCAACTGGGCCTCCTGCCGCGCATGACCGTCAAGCGGACCTCGGAGACCCAGGCGGGCGAGATCTATCTGCCGCAGATCAATCTGATGCTGGCGGTGGGCGTGGTCTTCCTGATCGGCATCTTCAAGACCTCGTCCAGCCTGGCCCACGCTTATGGGCTGGCGGTGACCGGGACCATGGCGGTGACCACCTCGCTCGCCTTCATTGTGGTCCGCCATCGCTGGAAATGGCCGCTGGCCGGCGCGCTCGCCCTGATCCTGCCGCTGCTGGCCGTCGACTTCGTGTTCCTGGGCGCCAATGGGCTGAAGCTGTTGTCCGGCGGCTTCGTGCCCCTGGTGCTGGGCGGGGCGATCTTCGTGCTGATGGCCACCTGGGTGCGCGGCTCTGAGCTGGTCTCCGCCAAGGCGGCCAATGACACGCCGATGATCGAGGATTTCCTGCCGGTGGTGAGCGCCAGCCGCTCGATCTATCGCGCCGCCGGCACCGCGGTGTTCCTGACCGCCGACCCCGACCACGCCCCGGGGGCGCTGTTGCACAACCTCAAGCACAACAAGGTGCTGCATCAGAAGAACCTGATCGTCAGCGTCCGCACCGCCGACGTGCCCCGGGTCTCGGACTTCGAGCGGGCCTCGGTGGAGAAGATCTCCGAGGATTTCACCCGCATCTCCCTGACCTACGGGTTCATGGAGACCCCCAATGTGCCCAAGACCCTGGCGGGCCTGCGCAAGCACGGGATCGTCTTCGACATCATGTCGACCTCGTTCTTCGTCGGCCGCCGCACCGTGGTGCGCGGCGCCAATTCGAAATTGCCCAAGCTGCTCAATGACCTGTTCATCTGGCTGACCCGCAACGCCGCCAATCCCACCGACTTCTTCCACATCCCCCCGGGCCGGGTGGTGGAAATGGGCGCCCAGATCACCATCTGACGCGGCTTCCCCTCTCGCGCGATCGGGCCTAGGTTAACGCCTTGTCCTCGGGGGGCCGCGCATGAGCGGCTGAGAGGCGGGTAAGCCCGCGACCCGTCGAACCTGATCCGGGTCATGCCGGCGAAGGGAAGGGACCCGGACGCCCGGATTCCATTTCCTCGCTCGTGTCTGGCCCTCAGCTATTGAGGAAGACGCCGGTGAACATCCAGACGCCCATCGCCAACGCCATCCCCACCGGGGAACGTCCAGGCTCGCGCAAGGTCTATCAGCCGGGCGTGCTTTGGCCCGACATCCGCGTGCCGTTCCGCGAGGTGGCGGTGCATCCCAGCGCCAATGAGCCGCCGATCACCATCTATGACCCCTCCGGCCCCTATACCGACCCGAGCATCAAGATCGACATCGACCAGGGACTGCCGCGCACCCGCGAGCCCTGGGTCGTGTCGCGCAATGACGTCGAGATCGTCGCCAACCCCCGTGAGGTGAAGCCCGAGGACAATGGTTTCGCCAAGGGCGAGCACCTGGCGCCGCAGTTCTCCACCCCCCGCCGGGTCTATCGCGCCAAGGGTTCCGGCGCCGTCACCCAGCTGGACTATGCGCGGCGCGGGATCATCACCGCAGAGATGGAATATGTGTCCATCCGCGAGAACCTGCGTCGCCAGGAGAACGATGGGGCGATCCGCGACGGCGAGGACTTCGGCGCCTCGATCCCCGACTTCGTGACCCCGGAATTCGTTCGCGACGAGGTGGCTCGCGGCCGCGCCATCATCCCGGCCAATATCAACCACACCGAGCTTGAGCCGATGGCGATCGGCCGCAATTTCCTGGTCAAGATCAACGCCAATATCGGCAATTCGGCCGTGCTCTCCACCGTCGCCGACGAGGTGGACAAGATGGTCTGGTCGCTGCGCTGGGGCGCGGACACGGTCATGGACCTGTCGACCGGCCGCAACATCCACAACATCCGCGACTGGATCATCCGCAATTCGCCGGCCCCGATCGGCACCGTGCCGATCTATCAGGCCCTGGAGAAGGTCAATGGCGTCGCCGAGGACCTGAACTGGGAGGTGTTCCGCGACACCCTGATCGAACAGGCCGAGCAGGGCGTCGACTATTTCACCATCCATGCCGGGGTGCGGCTGCCCTACATTCCGCTCACCGCCAAGCGCGTCACCGGCATCGTCAGCCGTGGCGGCTCGATCATGGCCAAGTGGTGCCTGGCCCACCACAAGGAGAACTTCCTCTACGAGCACTTCGAGGACATCTGCGAGATCATGCGGGCCTATGACGTGTCGTTCAGCCTCGGCGACGGCCTGCGTCCCGGCTCGATCGCCGACGCCAATGACGCCGCCCAGTTCGCGGAACTGGAGACCCTGGGCGAACTGACCAAGGTCGCCTGGAAGCACGGCGTCCAGACCATGATCGAGGGCCCCGGCCACGTGCCGATGCACAAGATCAAGCACAATGTCGAAAAGCAGCTGGAGCTGTGCGGCGAGGCGCCCTTCTACACGCTCGGCCCGTTGGTCACCGATGTCGGCCCGGGCTACGACCACATCGTCTCGGCCATCGGGGCGGCCATGATCGGCTGGTTCGGCACCGCCATGCTCTGCTACGTCACGCCCAAGGAGCACCTGGGCCTGCCCGACCGCGAGGACGTCAAGCAGGGCGTCATCGCCTACAAGATCGCCGCCCACGCCGCCGACCTGGCCAAGGGTCATCCGACCGCCCGGGCCTGGGACGACGCGCTCAGCCGCGCCCGGTTCGAGTTCCGCTGGGAGGACCAGTTCAATCTGGGCCTCGATCCGGAGACCGCCCGCGAATATCACGACGAGAGCCTGCCGAAGGAGGCGTTCAAGACCGCCCACTTCTGCTCGATGTGCGGTCCGAAGTTCTGCTCGATGAAGATCAGCCACGAGATCCGCGAGAACGCCTCCAAGCAGAACGACGTCGCGACCGGCATGGCCCAGATGGCCGAGACCTTCCGGGCCGGCGGCAGCGAGATCTATCTCAAGACCGAGGGCTGATCCGTGGAGTTGGCGCCGGGCGCGGTTTTCCTCGGCGCCGACCTCTCCGACCTGGACTTCACCGACGCCGACCTGACCGACGCGGTGTTCGACGACTGCACCCTGACCGAGGTCCAGGTCTCCGGCGCGGTCCTGGACGGCGCGCGGTTTCGGCGCTGCCGGCTGATCCGCTGTCGCTTCGCCCGCGCTGACCTGCGCGACGCCAGGTTCGAGGATTGCGCCCTGTCCGAGGATCAGCAGGGCAGCCAGTTCGCGTTCGGCCGGCTGGAGGAGGCGCGGTTCCTGCGCTGCGATCTCAGCTTCGCCAAGTTCGACCGGGTCGGGCTCTATGGCGCGGTGTTCGAGACCTGCAATCTGCGCGGGGCGTCATTCCTGAAGGCCGATTTCGGCAGGTCCTTCGGACGAAGCGTCGTGCGTTCGGCAGGCAGTTTCGCCGGCAGCCGACTGGAGCTGGCCGATCTGGCGGAACTGCGCCTGCCGGGCGGCGACTTCACCGGCTGTTCGTTCCGGGAAGCCGACCTGCGCGAGGCCGACCTCGAGGGCGCTGACCTGCGCGGAACCGATCTGTTCCAGGCCCTGACCGCCGGCGCCAAGCTCGCCCGCGCCGATCTGCGCGGGGCGGAGGTCAGCGGGCTGGATCTCTCGAAGCTGGGAAGCGTCGAGGGCCTGAAGGTCACCTTCGAACAGCAATACCGGCTGCTGACGGCGCTCGGCCTCGACGTCTGCGCAGACTGAGGCGATCAGTCGTCCTTGCGCACGCGCACGGGAACCTTCTCCGGCTCCGGCCACAGGCGGACCATGACGGCGGCCATCACCGAGCCCAGTATGGCGGTCGCGGCGCCCATGGCCTGGGCCTGATTCATGCCGAGCGCTGCGGTGTGACCGGCCAGACCGGCGGACACCAGCACCAGGGCGGCGGACCCCAGCTCGGCGGACTTCTGCGATATCACGTACTTGAGCATGGGTTTCCCACTGCCCTCCTTGATTTCACCCCACCAGCATTTTCGCCATATGGGGTAAAAATTGGGTTCGGGCAGCCCGGTTGCGACGCAAGATCGCAGGACGGGCGCCTGCAAGCGCGGCGACGGCGCTGCGATCGGGGGTTCCGGGCCGCTCCGGGGGCTCAGGCGGCGGAGGGTTCGCTGACCTGTTCGATGGCCTGGAACAGGGCGGCGCTCTCCAGGGGCTTGGTGATGAACAGGTCGGCGCCGGCGGCGAAGCTGGCCTCGCGGTGTTCGGGCAGGGCGTTGGCCGTGACCATGATGATGGCGGAGCGGCGCAGCGGCAGGGCCTGTTCGAAGGCGCGCATCCGGCGGATGGCGGTCAGCCCATCCATGACCGGCATCTGCATGTCCATCAGCACCAGGTCGAAGGGGTGGCCCGCAGTCGCCGCGGCCTCGAAGGCTTCACACGCGACAAGACCGTTCTCGGTCGACGAGATCTCGGCCTGGATCTGCGACAGCAGCATCTCCATGACCAGGCGGTTCACAGGATGGTCCTCGCTGAGCAGCACCTTCAGCGGAGGTCCGTCGTCGTCCTGGGCGGCGGCGGTCGGAGACGTCGGCGGGGCCTGGGGGGCGGCTTCGATCGTGGGGGGCAGGGGTATGACCAGGCTGAACACCGCACCCACCCCGGCGACCCCGTCCGCCTCGAGGCCGCCGCCCATCTTCTGAGCCAGGTCGCGGGCGATCGCGAGGCCGAGGCCCGCGCCGCCATGGCGGCGGGTGACGCTGCCGTCGCCTTGTGCGAACCGGCCGAATATCCGGGCCTTCTGGCTGGCGTCGAAGCCGATGCCGGTGTCCTTGACCGTGAAGCGCCAGCTGTGCGCCGCACCGCCCAGGTCGGGCGCCACGCTCACCTCGACATGGCCGTCGTCGGTGAATTTCACGGCGTTGGAAATCAGGTTGGCGAGGATCTGCTTCAGGCGGGTCGCGTCGCCGCTCACCCAGCCGTCGGCGGCCGGGTCGAGATCCACCCGCAGTTCCAGTCCCTTGTCTTGAGCCTTGGCGCGCATCAGGTCGGCGATCGTGGCCACGGTCTGGGCCAGGCGGAAGGGCGCCGGTTCGATCTCCAGCTTGCCGGCGTCGATCCGGGCCAGGTCGAGGATGTCCGACAACAGCCGCTCCAGCATCACGCCGGAGGACCGGATGATCTCGACCATTCCGCCCTGGGCCTCGGTCAGCGGGGTGCGGGCCAGGGATTCGGCGACGGCGTTCACCCCGTTCAGGGGCGTGCGAATCTCGTGGCTCATATTGGCCAGGAATTCCGCCTGGGCCCGATGGATGGTGATCATGTCCCGCGCCGCCCGCCGCACGCTGTGGAACATCAGGGCGGCCAGGGCCAGGAAGGTGAGCAGCACCGCCAGGATGATCCAGATCGACTGGGCCAGCAGGTCTTCGCCCGGTCTCTGCGGCAACCAGACCATGTAGATCGGCGGGCTGCCACGGGTGACCTTGATCGGGCTGAAGGCCTCGCCGGGCCGGATGTGGCCCAGGCTATCTGCGAAGCGCAGCTTGTTGAGCCCGAACCTCTGGCCGAGATTGGCGATATTGGCCGAGGTGATGAAGCCGCCGGCCACCACGATCGCGGCCCGGGGGCCCTTTGGGAGCGCCGCGCCCTGGTCGGGCTGAACGACGCTGGCCATCCACATATAGACCTGGCCGTCCCGAGGTTCGAACCGGGTGAGGATGATCGGGCGCAGACCCTGACCGCTGGCCCCGGTGACGGGCGGGCGTGTCGCTTCAAGATCGCGCAGTTCGGCGACCACAGGTGCGGCCTGGCTGGCGAAGGCCGGCCATTGGGAAGGCGGCTCGGGCCGGGCGTCCTGGGAGGCCCAGACCGGGCGGTCCTGTCCGTCCAGGACCAGATAGTCCCAGACGCCGATGGTCGGCTTCAGATAGACGGGCAAGTGGGCCAGGGCCCAGGCCGGGTCAATATGGTTGTCCAGGTGGATGACCGCCTCGTCCCAGACGGTCTGTGCGGCCAGGGCGTTCTCGAACTCGGCCAGCCGCTCCAGCATGCCGCGCTGGACCAGGGCCTGTTCCCGGATCCTGACGGCCTTGTCGACGCCCTCGGCGCCGATCACCAGGCTGATCACCAGCAACAGGGTCGCGGCGGCGGCCAGGACGGTCAGCGGCCAGACCAGCCGAGCTTCGGATATGGATCGCATCGCCGCCCCTGGGATACCGCCGTTCTCGGGCGATAAGGTAGACAATGGATCAACTAACGAAGTCTGTCCCGATCAGACGAAAAGAAGCGGCCGCTCGGCTTCCCGGGCGGCCGCGTCAAGGTTCAGGTCAGGGAGAGGGGAGCGCCCGGACCTGTCGTGGGCTGGATCAGACCTGCGGCGTGGCCGCCTCCGGCGTCGGCGCGGGGGCCGGGTCCGGGGTCACGACCGCTGGCGGCGGCGCGGCTTCGATCACCGGCGCGGGGGCCAGGACCTGGGCGGACGCAGCATAGGGCTGAGGCGCGGCCGGGATCGTGGCGCTGGCGTCACGGCTCGCGGTGGCGACGCTGGGCGCGGCGCCGGCCAGGCGGACCTTGGGGGCCGCCGCCTTGCTGGGCGCGGCCTTGACGACCGAGGCCTTGGCGACCGCCGACGGCGCAGCCTCGGACTTGAAGCTGCGGACATCCGTGGGCGCCGCGATCGGAGCCGCCGGCGTCTCGGCCAACTGGGCCGGGGGCGGGGCCGTGGAGACCAGCAGGTTGTCCTTAGGCGTGTTCATCACATAGGCGCCGATGCCGATCGCCAGGGCGGCGACGGGCACGATGGCCCAGAGCGCCGGGTTCAGGCGGCGGCCGGCGGTGGAGCGACCCTCACGGGCATAGATGGGGGTGGGGGCGAAGGTCCCGGCCTCGGCGGCGGGCTCGTCGCGTTCGAAGTCCGCCGCGGAGAAGGCGGGGCGCGAGAAGGCGGTGTATTGAGCGGTCATGTTCAAACCCTCCAGATGTGGTTCGGAAGGGTAACGGGCTGGATCCTGCGGCGTTCCGCAGTCGTGCCGACCGATAGTTCAGATTTACTGATGGGACGGGCGACTTTCCCAATTCTGCATTGGGTTGACGGCTCAGAAAAAATGTCCGATCACGCTGTTCATCCGACATTGCTGCGTCTTATACTGAACAATATCACGCCAGTTTCTCGCGGAATATTGCCGGAAAGCCGCCACGATTGTGGCTCCGCTTGGCTCAGGTCCTGGGTTTCAGTTCGGCGATGGCCCGGATGATGCGATCGGGCCGGACGGGTGATCCAGGCGGCAGCCCCTCGCCGAGATGGTCGTGCCAGATGGAAAAGATGCCCAGCCTCTGGGGCGCGGCGACCTCCCATTCGAGGTTGTCGCCGACCATCCAGGTCTGATGGGCCTCGACGCCCAGGGCGGTCATGGCGTGGAGATAGGCCTGAGGCTCCGGCTTTCCGAAACCGGCCTCGCCTTCGATCTGCACATGGTGGAAGCGGCGGGCCAGGTCGAACCGCTCGACCTTGGCCCGCTGCGGTTCCGCCGCTCCGTTGGTCACCAGGGCCAGCCGCACCCCGGCCTGGTGAAGCGCCTCCAGGGTCTCCAGGGCGCCGGGGAAGAACCTGGCCTGATCCTCGCGATAGTGATGGAACCGCGTTCCGAATTGCTGGGCGAAATCGTCCGTCAGCCCTGGCGCGCGGGCGGCCAGCCGGGCGAAGCCCTCCTGGACCGCCAGGACGCGGCCGGCGGCCAGGTTCTGGCGCCAGATGGCGTGGCGGGTCTCGTCGCCCCAGAAGGCGCGGAAAGCGGTCTCCATCTCCTGGGACGCCGCCGCCGGATCGACGCCGGCGAAGGCGTCCGGGAACTGCTCGATGACCTCCTGCAGGATCTGGCGACGCGAGCCGAAGGACAGGATGGTCTCGTCCAGATCGAACAGTATGGCGGCGGGCAGGGCGGTCATGTCGCCAGACTAGCAGCTTGCCGCGCAGGCTCCAGGCGCGGCCGCGACGATTGAGCCGAAGGCCTGGCTTGACCCGCCGACGCGCGCCCCCTCAAGGTGGGGCGTCGGAGGGGTGCATGCGTCTGAAGGCCCAATTGGAGCGCGAGTGGAGGTTCCTCAAGGGCCTCAACCGCACCCTCAAGCGCGTGAAGACCATCGCGCCGGACAGCCCGAACCTCCTGTGCGACGATCTCCAGGCTGCGGTCACCGCCTGGCGCGACCGGCCGGCCCTGACCTTCGAGGGCAAGACCATCAGCTATGGCGAGATGGACGCCATCGCCAATCGCTACGCCCACTGGGCCAAGAGCCTGAACCTGAGGCGCGGCCAGACGGTGGCGCTGTTCATGCCCAACCGGCTGGAATATTTTCCCATCTGGTACGGGCTGTCGAAGGTCGGCGTGATCACCGCCCTGATCAACAACCAGCTGGCCGGGGCGCCGCTGCTCCACTGCCTGAACATCTCCGGCGCCTCGCACGTGATCGTCGACGCCGAGACCTCGCCGGTGTTCGAGGGCGTCAAGTCCCAGACCGAGCGGCACATGCAGCAATGGGTGCTGGGCGCGGCCCATGGCGACCAGCGCGACCTGGTCCAGGCCCTGAAGAGCTGCAGCCAGCTGCCGCCGGACCGCTCGGTGCGCGAGGACATGACCGCCCGCGACACCTGCCTCTTCATCTACACCTCGGGCACGACGGGCCTGCCGAAGGCGGCGCGCATCACCCACCTGCGCGCCCAGCTCTATATGCGCGGCTTCGCCGGCTCGACCGGGGCGACCGACAAGGACCGGGTCTATGTGACCCTGCCGCTCTATCACGCCACCGGCGGGCTCTGCGGCCTGGGCGCGGCCCTGCTGAACGGCGGCTCGGCGGTGATCCGCAAGAAGTTCTCGGCCAGCCACTTCTGGGAGGAGGTCGCCGCCGAGGGCTGCACCATGTTCGTCTATATCGGCGAGCTGGGCCGCTATCTGGTCAACGGCCCGCCCGGCGCGGCCGACACCGCCCACAAGGTGCGGCTGGCCTTCGGCAACGGCCTGCGCGCCGATGTCTGGGCGGAGCTGCAGCAGCGGTTCCACATTCCCGAGGTGCTGGAGTTCTACGGCTCCACCGAGGGCAATGTGTCGATGTTCAATTTCGACGGCCGGGTCGGCGCGATCGGCCGGGCGCCGAAGTGGCTGCGCAACCGGTTCAATATCCGGCTGGTGCAGTTCGACGTCGAGGCCGAGGCGCCGGTCCGCGCGGTGAGCGGCTTCTGCGTGGAGTGCGGTCCGGGCCAGATCGGCGAATGCCTGGGCAAGATCGGCGGCGACGCCCGCAGCGAGTACAGCGGCTATGTCGACAAGGCCGCCTCGGACAAGAAGATCCTGCGCGACGTGTTCGAGAAGGGCGACGCCTGGTTCCGCACCGGCGACCTGATGAAGACCGACATCGACGGCTACTTCTATTTCGTCGACCGGATCGGCGACACCTTCCGCTGGAAGGGCGAGAACGTCTCGACCAGCGAGGTGGCCGAGCGCTTGAGCGCCGTGCCCGGCGTGGCCGAGGCCAATATCTATGGCGTCGAGGTCCCGGAGACCGACGGCAAGGCCGGCATGGCCGGCCTGGTCGTGGACGAGGCCTTCGACCTGAAGGCCTTCGGGGACCATGTCGCCCGCGAACTGCCGCCCTACGCCCAGCCGGTGTTCCTGCGCCTGCTGCCGGCCATCGAGACCACCGGCACCTTCAAGTACCGCAAGCTCGACCTGGTGGCCGACGGGTTCGATCCGGGCAGGATCAAGAACCCCTTGTTCTACAAGGACCCGACCAAGGGCTATGTGAAGCTGACCAAGGCGGGGTACGCGAAGATCCTGGCCGGCGGGGTGAAGCTTTAGGCGGCGCCCCGGCGCAGTCGGCCGATTTGAGGCAACAGTTGTAGTCGTATGCGCCGCCCCTCTCCGCGAATTCGGGATGGGGCCAAGCGATTGAATTCAAAATGGAAAGAGCGATGGGCGGAACAATATGTTCGCGTTTTGTTCTTGTCAAGGAAATGCAATCTGCCTTAGCGCCCGCTGGCGATCTCACCCTCCGTGCGCGGGCTGCGGGATCGGGGTGTGGACATAGACCGCGTTCTGCCAGCGGCCGTGGCGCCTGACGAAGACCGAGGTCGCCCAGCCCGGGCTGGGCACGGCCGCGCCGCCGCATCTGGTGTCTTGTTGCGCCCGGTAGGTGAGTAGAGCGCTGTCGGCGCTGAAGCGCGTGACCTTGAAGTGGTCTATGGCGTAGCTCGCCACCGTGCACGCCCCGCCCGCGACGCCGGCGACCACGCCGGCCTTGTCGCCTGGACCGCCTGCGCCGAC
>NZ_CANCLE010000063.1 GCF_947378715.1 Phenylobacterium aquaticum | reverse complement strand
GGCCGCAAGGTGATCCTGTCGGAGCCCGGAAATTTCCCGACCGACCTCTATGTGCTCCAGGGCCTGGCCGCGTTCGCCGGTGACGTGGAGCTGCGCACCGTGCCCGCCGACCAGATCGCCGAGGCCCTGGATGACAGCGTCGCCCTGCTGCTGCTGACCCAGGTTCACTACAAGTCCGGCCGTCTGCATGACATGGCCGCCCTGACCGCCAGGGCGCACGAGGTTGGGGCCCTAGCGCTTTGGGATCTCAGCCATTCCGCCGGCGCGCTTGCGGTGGACCTGAACGGCTGTGGCGCCGACCTGGCGGTCGGCTGCGGCTACAAGTACCTGAACGGCGGACCAGGCGCCCCGGCCTTCGCCTTCGTGGCGCGCCGTCACCACGAGGCCTTCCGCTCGCCGCTGTCGGGCTGGATGGGCCATGCGCGGCCCTTCGAATTCGTGGACGCCTACGAACCCGGCCAGGGCCTGGCCCGGGCCCTGTGCGGCACGCCGCCGGTGCTGGGCATGACCGCGCTGGAGGCCGCCCTGGAGGCCTTCGACGGCGTCGACATGGGCCAGATCCGCGCCAAGTCCATGGCGCTGGGCGACCTGTTCCTGGAGCTGGTCGAACAACGCTGCGCCGGACATGGCTTCGAGATCGCCTGTCCGCGCGACGCCCGGGCCCGAGGCAGCCAGGTCGCCCTGGCCCACCGGGAGGGCTACGCCATCATGCAGGCCCTGATCGCCCGCGAGGTGATCGGCGATTTCCGCGCCCCCGACATCCTGCGCTTCGGCTTCACTCCGCTCTATGTCCGCCACGTCGATGTCTGGGAGGCTGTCGAGCGGCTGGTCCAGGTGATGGAGAGCGGCCAGTGGCGCGAGGCCCGGTTCCACCAGAAGGCGGCCGTCACATGACCGAGCAGATCCACGCCCGTCCCGACATCAGCTATGGCCAGTATCTGGACCTCGACAAGCTGTTGTCCGCCCAGAACCCGCGCTCGCCGGTGCATGACGAACTGCTGTTCATCATCATCCACCAGGCCTCGGAGTTGTGGCTGAAGCTGTCGATCCACGAACTGGCCGCCGCCCGCGCCCAGATCGCCGCCAATGATCTCGGGCCGGCCTTCAAGATGATCTCGCGGGTCAGCCGCATCCAGGGCCAGCTGATCCAGTCCTGGGACGTGCTGGCCACCATGACCCCCAGCGAATACGCCCTGATCCGCCCGCACCTGGGCCAGAGCTCGGGCTTCCAGTCGCACCAGTACCGGATGCTGGAGTTCCTGATGGGGGCCAAAGACGCCGAGATGCTGAAGGTCCACGAGGAGACCCCGGCCCATGCGGGGCTGTCGGCGGAGCTTTCCGCCCCCAGCCTCTATGACGAGTGCGTCCGCCTGCTGGCCCGGCGCGGCTTCGCCATTCCCGCCGCAGTGCTGGGCCGCGACCTGCGCACCCCGCATGTGGCCGATCCCGCCGTGGTCGCCGCCTGGGCCGAGGTCTATCGCGATCCGGTCCGCTATTGGGACCTCTATGAACTGGCCGAGAAGCTGGTCGACCTGGAGTTCCGCTTCCAGCAATGGCGCTTCGCCCATCTGAAGACCGTCGAGCGGATCATCGGCTTCAAGGGCGGCACGGGGGGCTCCTCGGGCGCCAGCTATCTGGCCCGCGCCCTGTCCGGCTCCTTCTTTCCCGAACTGTTCCAGGTCCGGACCGGACTATGAGCGAGACCGACGAGACCGGCCGGCGGATCTGGGACATCAGCCAGCCCCTGCGCCCCGGCCTGCCGGTCTGGCCGGGCGACACCGCCTATGAGGAAGTCCGCACCTGGCTGCTGGAGGGCGACTGCCCGGTCAATGTCAGCCGCCTGACTCTGTCCACCCATTCCGGCGCCCATGCCGACGCGCCGCTGCACTACGACCCGGCCGGCGAGACCATCGGCCAGGTCCCGCTGGCTCCCTATCTCGGCCCGGCCCAGGTGATCACCGCGCGCGGGGCAGGGGAGCGCATCGCGCGGTCCGAGGTCGAGGGCCGGCTGAAGCCCGGGGTGCGTCGGGTGCTGCTGCGGACCTATGACCAGTTCCCGCACGAAGCCTGGCGCTCGGACTATCGCTGCCCGTCGCCGGAGCTGGTCGACCATCTGGGCGCGGCCGGGGTGGTGCTGATCGGCATAGACAGCCCGTCCCTCGATCCCGAGACCGCCAAGGATCTGGTCGGCCACCAGGCGGTGCGGCGCTGGCGGATGGCGATCCTTGAGGGCCTGGTGCTGGATGGGGTGGAGGACGGGCTCTATGAGCTGATCGCCCCGCCGTTGCGGCTGGAAGGCGCCGACGCCGCCCCTGTGCGGGCCATCCTTCGTAGTCTTTGACCCCAGGTCAGGCTTGCGCGCTGCGCCGCGTGGTCCTTAGCTGGCGGGCAAAGAGACAAGGGAGAAACGGGCCATGAGCGAGACGCTGAACAAGCCGGCGGCGGCGACGTCGGATGAAGTCCTCTATGAGGTGTCCGAGGGCATAGCGACCCTGACCCTCAATCGCCCGGAGCGGTTGAACACCATTTCCGGTCCCATGCTGGACCAGCTGACCCAGCTGTTGCTCAAGGCCAACGCCGATCCGGAGGTGAAGGTCATCCTGCTCACCGGCGCGGGCCGGGCCTTCTGCGCCGGCCTCGACCTGGTCAGCGCCACCCAAGGCACGGGGATCGGCGGACAGACCCAGCGGGTCGCCGTAGACCTCGACCTGCGCAACACCCCGCCCACCGTCCTGTTCGCCCTCGACAAGCCGTCGATCTGCGCCCTGAACGGGTCGGCGGCGGGCTATGGCATGGACATCGCCCTGGGCTGCGACATGCGGGTGATGGCGCAGGGCGCCAAGATGGCGGCGGCCTTCGTCAAGCGCGGCATCGTGCCGGAGAGCGGCGGCACCTGGTATCTGCCCCGGATGATCGGCTGGGCCAAGGCCTCGGAGCTGATCTTCACCGGACGCACCCTGACCGCCCAGGAGAGCCTGGAACTCGGCCTGGCCAACCATGTCGTTCCGGACGCCGAAGTCGCCGCCAGGGCCCGCGCCCTGGCCGCCGAGATCGCCGCCAATGCGCCGCTTGCGGTGCAGAGCTCCAAGCGGCTGATGCGCATGGGCCTGCAGGAGACGTTCAACGACCACGTCCACCACGTCTTCCTGCAATTGATGCAGCTGTTCCGCACCGAGGACTTCCGGGAGGGCATGACCTCCTTCCTCGAGAAGCGGAAGGCCGACTTCAAGGGCCGCTGACGACCTAGAAGCGCCGGGCCAGGCCGCAATAGGCCTCCAGGTCCGGCGTGTCCGGGTTCAGCCCGGCATTGAGCCCGACGTCGAACTGCAGGTTAGGCAGGCTCTGGGGGACCCAGGCGGCCGAGAGGTCGAAGCTGGCCTGGGTGGTGCGGCCGGCCGGGTCGTCGTCGACCCCGGTCCACAATTCAACGCCCAGGCTGACGGGCCCGACCGCCTTGCCAAGCCCGACCACGAAGGACCCGGCGGCGTGGGAGCCGTGGCCGCTCGAATTGGCGGCGACATCGACCTCCGTCGTCAGGCCCAGGCCGAGCGAGTCGCTGAGCGCGATGGCCACGGGAACGACCACGCCGCCCTGCCAGGCGTCGGCGCCGATGCCGCTGTGGCCCGTGGGGGCGGTGACGAAGGGCTGGATCGCCACCGACACCCCTGAGCCGTCAGGATTGGCCAGGGATTTCCGGAAGCCCAGGGTCAGGTCGCCGGCCCCGCTGGTCCGACTCGACGGGCCGCCGCCGTGCTGTCGGCTCTGCTCATAGGGTGACCAAGCCAGTTCCGCCTCCAGCGTGGGGGTGAGGCCGTATCTCAACCCCAGATCGCCGATCAGGGTGGTTTCGGTGGTCACGCCGGCCGTGCGGTCGCGGCTGTAGTCGACGCCGCTGACCTCCACCTGGAACCGGCCCTGATCCAGCACGCAGGGCGGCGAGCCCTTGCCCGGGCGGTTGGCGCAGAGCGATCGGCCATCCTCGGCCTGGGCGAGGCTTGCGCCGGCCAGCAGAACCGCGATCAGGCCGACGAACAGAGCGGTTTTCATGACGCCTCCCCCAGAGCTGTTGAGACGCCGCTGGCGCCCGTGAACCGCCCGACTCTAGCTGCGGATTCGGGCAGGCGCCCGATCCATATGCCGAACGCCCAAGCTTTGGGCGCCCTCCAGCCATTTGTGAAACTCATAGGCAGACTGACAAGATCGCGATTGTCACCAGGGGGGGCGGTTCCTCCATTGACCCCATTCAACGCGGTTCCGACGCACGGTGTCTTCCCGCGAGCATTTGAATGGCCGATGTTGGCGGACGGTGAGGCGAGGCGTCTTTTCCCAGTCCATCGAAGGCGTGATTTCCGGCGTGGACGGACTCCCCTCCGCGCGCGCAGGATTGTCGCAGGGGAGCGGGGATAAAAGATGGGTTCTCAATTCATGATGGGCGGCGGATTTTCCCGGCGTCGGTTCCTCGAGGGGCTTGGCGGGATCGGCGGCTCCTCGCTGTTGATGGCCGGCATGAGCGCCCTGGGCTTTGGGATCGCCTCGGCCCAGGCCGCGCCGCCCAAGCTGTCCGGCGGCGGCGGCAAGCGGGTCGTAGTGCTGGGCGCGGGCGTCGCCGGCATGACCTCGGCCTATGAACTGTCCCGCGCCGGCTATGACGTGGTGGTGCTCGAGGCTCGCGGGTTCGCCGGCGGCCGCTGCCAGACGGCGCGCAAGGGCTTCCAGCTGACCGAGCTCGGCGGCGAGACCCAGAACTGCGACTTCGACGACGGGCTGTACATCAATCACGGCCCCTGGCGGATCCCCTACCACCACCAGTCGACCCTGCATTACACCAAGGAATTCAACGTCCCGCTGGAGATTTTCGTCAACGACAACGACAACTCCTATGTGATGTTCGACAAGGGCAAGGGCCCGCTCGCCGGCAAGCCGGTTCGCAAGGGCCAGGTGGCCGCCGATATCCGCGGCGCCGCCTCCGAGATGCTGGCCAAGCAGGTCAAGCAGGGCGCCCTGGACCAGCAGATGACCGCCGACGACCGCGAGGCCTTCATCGCCTACCTGGTCCACGAAGGCTATCTGACCAACGACCTGGCCTATAAGGGCACGGAAGGTCGCGGCTTCGACGTTGATCCGGGTCCTGGCGTCGTGCCCGGTCCCGGCAAGGCCTCGACCCCGTACCCCTTCGCCGACGTCCTGCACTCCAACGCCTGGCGGACCCTGTCCTCGGTCACGGCCTATGACCAGCAGCGCACCATGTTCCAGCCGGTGGGCGGCATGGACCGCATCGCCAAGGGCTTCGAAGGCGCGATCGGCAAGCTGATCCGCTACAATCACGTCGTGAAGAAGCTGCGCCAGAACGACAAGGGCGTCGAGGTGGCCTATGTCGACGGCGACGGCGTGTCGGGTGTGATCAAGGCCGACTACTGCATCTGCGCCATCCCGCTCTCGGTTCTCCGCCAGATGGACATTGAGGTGTCCAAGCCGTTCAAGGAAGCGATCGGCGCCGTCTCCTACGCCCTGGTCGGCAAGATCGGCATGCAGATGAAGCGCCGGTTCTGGGAAGAGGACCACCACATCTATGGCGGTCACATCTATTACGACGACGCCGACATCAACTCGATGGCGCTGCCCTCCACCGGCTGGCAGAGCAAGAAGGGCATCATCTTGGGCTACTACCAGTTCGGGGCCAACGCCGCGAAGGTCTCGGCCCTGTCGCCGGCCGAGCGCCAGGCCCTGTCCGCCAAGGCCGGCTCAAAAGTGTTCCCTGAGTTCGCCGACAATGTGGAGACCTCGTTCTCGGCGTCCTGGCACCGGATCGAGCACAATCTGGGCGGCTGGGCCCAGTGGAGCGACGAAAGCCGCAAGGACGCCTATCCGCTGCTCTGCGAGCCGGACGGCCGGGTTTATCTGACCGGCGAACACCTGTCCTATCTCACCGGCTGGCAGGCCGGTGGCATCGAATCGGCCTGGCAGCAGATCGCCAAGCTTCACGCCCGCGTCCACGCCGCCTGATCTGGAGTTAGACCATGCGTATCGCCCTCTCGCTGGCCGTGGCGTTCACGGCCCTGTCCGCCACGCCCAGCCTGGCCGCCGACGGCCAGCACCTGTTCCAGGAGAACTGCTCGGCCTGTCACCAGGTCACCGGCAAGGGCGTGCCCGGGGCCTTCCCGGCCCTGGCCGGCAGCAAGGTCGCGCAAGGCGATCCCAAGGAGCCGATCGGCCGGGTGCTCAATGGCCGGGGCGGCATGCCGGCCTTTGGCGGTGAGCTCTCGGACACCGAGATCTCCTCGATCCTGACCTATGTGCGCGGCGCCTGGGGCAACAAGGCCAAGCCGGTCGCGCCGACCGAGGTCGCCAGCCTGCGCACCGGGGCCAAGCGCGAGAACGCCAAGGCCTCGCTGCAGGCCCACTGAACAGGGCAGGGGACGCGGCCCGCCGCGTCCCCGAGCCTCACGGCCGCCAGACGATCGGGAAGTTCGGCTTGAAGGCGTCCATCCAGCTCATCATCTTGCCGAACGCCGCCGGGTCGCCCTCGACCTTGGCCTGACCCGACTGGGTCATGGCGGCCAGGTTGCCGCCGGCCATCGCCATCATCAGGAACACGGGCCGGTTCAGGGTCAGGGTGGCGTCGGTCGCGCCCGCCTTGGGATCGGCCTCCCAGATCAGCACGCCATTCGTCACCGCCACCCGGAAATGTTCCTTGCGATCCGGGAACACCAGATCGACCGTGGCGTGGTCGGCGCCCGCCTTGTCGGCGTTCAGCCGCACCGACATCAGGTCCAGCAGCATCGGGGTGGTCATGTTGCGGATCAGGTCGATGGAGACGCCGGCCCCGCCGCCGGTCTTGATCCCGCCGCGCAGTTCCGAGGCGGCCGAAAGGTACATGTTGCGCCAGATGGCGTTCTCCGTCGCATAGGCCATGGAGTCATAGACCTGGGCCAACAGGTCGCGGGCCGGCTGGTTCTTGGCGTCGGCATAGACCAGGCGGTTCAGCAATTGTGACGCCCAGCGGTCGTCGCCCGTGGCATGCGCCGCCCGCGCGGCGGCCAGCACCTTCTTCGCCCCGCCCATGGCCGCCACATAGCGGGCGCTTTCGTCGGCGGGCTCCAGCGGGGTGAGGTTCACCGGATTGCCGTCGTACCATCCCATATAGCGCTGATAGACCGCCCGGCTGTTGAAGCTGAGGGAGCCGTAATAGCCGCGATTGTACCACTCGCGATCCAGGGCCGGCGGCAGCTTGAGCCGATTGGCGATCTCATTGCCGGTCAGCCCCTCGTTCATCATCCGCACCGTCTGGTCGTGCAGATATTTGTAGGCGTCCCGATGCTTGGCCAGGAAGTCGTCGACCACGGCCTGGCCGAACCGGGGCCAGGCGTGGCTGGTGAACATCACATCGGTCTTGTCGCCATAGAGCCGGATCGACTCGGTCAGATAGTCGGCCCAGGCCTTGGCGTCGCGCACCAGGGCGCCGCGCGGCGTCAGCACATTGTGCTGCGAGGCGTTGGCGTTCTCGGCCATGCACAGGGCGTGGAGATCGGGGAGATAGATGTTCATCTCCGAGGGCGCCTCGGTCCCCGGGGTGATCTGGAACTGCAGTCGTACGCCGTCGACCACCATCTCCTGGCCGGTCGCGGTGATGCTGACGGTCGGCGGGATCAAGGTCTGGGTTCCGGGGCTGATCGCCGCCCCGATGCCGGACGAGACCTGGCCCATGGGGCCCTTGGGCAGGAAATAGCCGAACTGATAGGTGGCGCGGCGGCCCATGGCGTTGCCGGCGATGATGTTCTCGCTGACCGCATGCTCCAGGAATCCGGCCGGGGCGATCACCTGGGTCCTGCCGGCGTCGACATCAGCCTGGGCGACCATGCCCCGCGCGCCGCCGAAGTGGTCGGTGTGGCTGTGGGTGTAGATCAGGGCCACGACCGGCCGCGCGCCCAGGTTCTCGGTCACCAGCTCATAGGCCGCCTTGGCGACTTCCTGAGAGGTCAGGGGGTCGATGACGATCCAGCCGGTCTTGCCGGCGATGAAGGTGACGTTGGAGATGTCGAAGCCGCGCACCTGCCACACGCCCTCGGTCACCTTGAACAGGCCATGCTTGGTCAAGAGCTGGGACTGACGCCACAGGCTGGGATTGACCGTCGCCGGGGCGGGCCCTTTCAGGAAGTCATAGGCCGACAGGTCCCAGACCACCCGGCCGTCGGCGGCCTTGATCAGCGGGTCCTTGCGGGTGGCGACGAAGCCATGGTCCGCGAACTCGAAGTCCTGGCGGTTGGCGAAGTCTGGGCCCGGGGCGGGGTTGGCCGGCGCGGCCAGGGCCGAGGTCGCGCTCAGGGCCAGGATGAGCGGCAGGATCAACTTACGCATGGGGTTCCTCCGACGTGATTATATTGGCAGTAAACGCGCCATATTATCTTGTCCAGGGCCATCAGGCGCGCTCACCGCGTCGATAGTCTTTCTGGCGCGCGGGGCAGGGCGCGGGCGCCTATATCCCTAGTGACCGCATAGGTCTTGTCGGAGCGCCGCCGTGTCTCAACCCGCCGAACCTGTCCGCCGCCCGGCCGAGCACCATCTGCGCTCCCTGATCAAGGGCGTCAGCTGGCGGGTGATCGGCAGCCTCGACACCTTCATCCTCAGCTATCTGGTCACCGGCAACGCCAAGTGGTCGGTGTCGATCGCCTCGGTCGAAGCCCTGACCAAGATCGCCCTGTTCTATTTCCACGAGCGGGTCTGGGAACGCCTGGCCTGGGGCCGCGAGATCGAGGCCCATTGGCGCTCGGTGGCCAAGGGCGCCAGCTGGCGCGCCGTGGCGACCCTCGACACCTTCATGCTGAGCTGGCTGATCACCGGCAGCGTCAAGTCGGCCGGCGCCATCGCCAGCTTCGAGATCTTCACCAAGATCACCCTGTTCTATCTGCATGAGCGCGGCTGGAAGCTGATCTCCTGGGGCCGCGCGCCGGCTGCGACGGTGGCGCCCGCGCCGCAGGTTTCGCCGCCGGCGACGTCGGCCGCCGCGGCCTAGGTTTTCGTCCCGGCCCTGTTTAGGCTCCAGGGCCTGACCTGAGGCCTGTCCATGACCACCATCCTGGCGATCCACGCCCACCCCGATGATATCGAGACCCTGGGCGCCGGGACCCTGGCCCTGCTGGCCGCCGCTGGCCACACGGTGGTGGCGGCCACCGTCACCGCCGGGGACCTGGGCTCCAGCACCACCCCGCCCGAGGAGACGGCCCGCATCCGTCGGGCCGAGGCCGCCGCCGCCGCCGAACTGATCGGCGCCCGCTATCTCTGCGCCGGCGTGCCGGACCTGGGCGTGTTCAACGACGACGCCTGCCGCCGCAAAGTGACCGAGGTGATCCGCGCCGCCCAGCCGGACATCGTGCTGACCGCCTCGCCGGCTGACTATCACCCCGACCATGAGGCCACGAGCGTGCTGGTTCGCGACGGCTGCTTCGCGTCGTCCGTGCCCAACTACCGGGCCGGCCCCGCCCAGGCCCTGGCGGCGATCCCCCACCTCTATTTCATGGATCCGATTGGCGGCCGCGACCGCGAGGGCGTGCGAGTGATCCCTGACTTCGGGGCCAATATCGAGGCCGGGTTCGAGGCCAAGCGCGCCATGCTGGCCGTCCATGTCAGCCAGGACGACTGGGTGGCGCGCCAGCACGGCATCCCCGACCATCTTCAATCCATGGAGGCCTGGTGCCGCCGGCGCGGCCGCGACTTCGGCGTCGCCATGGCCGAGGGCTTCCGCCAGTACCGGCACCATCCCTATCCCCGGACGCCGCTGTTGCAGGAGCTGCTGGGCGAAGCCCTGGTCCGTCCGGTCTAGGCCCCGCGCGCGGCGTCATAGCGGGCCCACATCGGGGCGCAGTCGATCATCTGGCCCTCGGTCATGGCCTGGTCGATCGCCATGACCGTCAGTCCGGCCTCCATGGATTCGAACGGCGTCACCGGGAAGGGTTGGCGACCCTCCAGCGTCGCCAACAGGTCGCGGGCCATGGACTGGTCGGCGCCATTGTGGCTGTCCTCGGTGCGGCCGCCATAGTCGATGCGCTCGGGCTTGCCGCGATCCATGGCCTTGCGGATCATCAGCTTGTTGCGCACCAGATCGGCCAGCAGGGTGCCGTCGGTTCCAGCCACGTACCAGCGCCGCTCAGGCAGGGCGACATGGCTGTTGGCGTGGAAGCTGAGCCGGACCTGGTTGGCGTATTCGACCAGGGCGTTCTGGTGGTCGGTGACATCCATGTCGGAATGGAAGGCGTCATTGGCGCTCGACCAGCCGGCGTCGCGCAGGGCGTAGGCGGGCTGGCCGTCACTATAGGTCTTGGGCGCATCCGCCCGTTCGGCCACGAAAATACTGCGCCCGCCGAAGCTCGCCACCTTGGCCGGCCGGGCGCCGGCGATGCGGCCGAAGATATCGAAATCGTGGCAGACCTTGTCGAGCAGATAGGAGCCGCCGAACTCCTGTCGCCGGCGCCAGTTGCGGGCCAGGTAGCCACCATGTTCGGGCGGCAGATGCTCTGTGGCGTCGATGGAAACCACCTTGCCCAGCTCGCCCGAATCCACCCGCGCGATCACCTCGCGGACGATCGACATGGAGCGCATGACCAGACCGATGAACAGGGGTGGCAGGTCGCCGCCGGACAGCCGCCTGACGAGCGCCAGGGTCTCCTCCTCGGTGCGGACGATCGGCTTCTCGGCGAAGATCGGATAGCCGGCGTCGAGCGCCAGGTTGAGGTGTTCGAAGTGCAGGTGATTGGGCGAGCCGATCATCACCAGGTCATAGGGCCCCCGGGCGAACAGCTCCGCCGGGGTGGCGACCTCAAGGCCGGGGTCGATTTCGGCGGCCGCCATGATCGGGGCGCCGACCGGGGCGGGGTCGACATGGACGGCGACGTCGAGGCTCCAGCCCACTTCCTTCATGGCCGACAAGACGTGGGCGATGCGCTGGCCCAGGCCGATGACGCCGATCCGGTAGGTTTTCATGGAAGGCCTATTTTATGTTGCTAAGAACGCCGCGTAGCAGACTGAAAAGCTTGCCGATATCGTCGGCGGACGCGATCAGCGGCGGCGACAGGGCGATGACGTCGCCGGTCGCCCGAACCAGCAATCCGGCCTTCAAGGCGCCCAGCAGGATCTCATAGCCGCGTGCGCCAGGCTCGCCGTCCCGGGGCGCCAGCTCGATCGCCCCCATCATGCCGATATTGCGGATGTCGATGACGTGGGGCAGGTCGGCCATGCCATGGATCGCCTCCTCCCACAGGGGCGCAGTGGCCGCGCAGCGCGCGAACAGGTCTTCGCGGCCATAGATCTCAAGCGTCGCCAGACCCGCCGCGCAGGCCACCGGGTGGCCGGAATAGGTGTAGCCGTGGAACAGTTCGATGGCGCCTTCCGGCCCATGCATCAAGGCGTCGTGCACCTCGCGCTTCACGAAGACCGCCCCCATGGGCAGGGTGCCGTTGGTGATGCCCTTGGCCGTGGTCATCAGGTCCGGCGTGACCCCGAAATAGTGACTGGCGAAGGGCGTTCCCAGTCGTCCGAACCCGGTGATCACCTCGTCGAAGATCAGCAGGATTCCATGCTTGTCGCAGATGCTCCTCAGGCGCTGCAGATAGCCCTTGGGCGGGGGCAGCACTCCGGCCGAGCCGGCGACCGGCTCGACGATCACCGCGGCGATGGTCTCCCCGCCATGCAGGGCCACGATCCGCTCCAATTCGTCGGCCAGTTCCGCGCCATGCTCGGGCTGGCCCCTGGAGAAGGCGTTGCGGGCCAGGTCGAAGGTGTGGGGCAGGTGGTCCGTGCCGGGCAGGGTCAGGAAGGTGCGGCGGTTATTGACCAGGCCGCCGACCGAGATGCCGCCGAATCCGACCCCGTGATAGCCCTTCTCGCGCCCGATCAGCCGGGTGCGCTGACCTTCGCCGCGTGACCGATGATAGGCCATGGCGATCTTCAGCGCGGTGTCGACGGACTCGGAACCCGATCCGGTGAAAAAGATGCGATCCAGCCCCGGCGGGGCGATGGCCGTCAGGGCCTGGGCGAATTCGAAGGCGATCGGATGGCCCATCTGGAAGGTGGGCGCAAAGTCCAGCGTCAGGATCTGGCGGCTGACCGCCTCGGCGATCTCGGCGCGGCCGTGGCCGGCGTTGACGCACCAGAGGCCCGAGGTGCCATCCAGCACCTCCTGGCCCTCGGGCGTGCGGTAGTACATGCCCTTGGCCTCGGCCAGCAGGCGCGGCTCCGCCTTGAACTGCCGATTGGCGGTGAAGGGCATCCAGAAGGCCGAAAGGTCCGGCCGGTTGTCGCCGAATTCACCGTCGCTCATGTCAGGATCTCCATTGCAGCCGCCACGAGATCACGTTCGAGGAATCCCCGCCACCTGATTGAGCCTGGCCCAGCTGCGTTCATACCCAGTCCGGTTCACCCCGCCCGGAAAGGCGGGCAGGGCGCCTCTCCAGCGGGCCTCGGCGGCCTCGGCCTCGCGCCAGCACAGGGTGATGGCGGCGGACAGGGCGGCGTGATCCTTCGCCGCGTCGACCCGGGCGGCGAAGGCCTGCTCCAGCCCGTCGCGCTCGGCGGCGATCAGGGCGTGGCCGGCGTGGAAGTCCTTCAACATGGCCCGGTGCAGGCGTTCATGGCCCCACCACAGACTGGCCTCGTCGAACTGGTCGGTGGGGGCGGGGCCGTGGTCGGGCATGGGCAGGCCCAGGACTATGGGCTTGAACAGGCTGGTGCAGGGGCCCGAGCTTCCGGTCATCCAGTGGACCGTGCGGTTCGGACCTATCTCCGAGACCATTGAGGCCACTGACTGGCTGCGGCGCGGTCCCTCGGCGGCGTGCATGCAGATGGTGCGGCCCACGGTCTCGGCCGGGCTCCAGCCCTCGGCCCCGCCGTGGTCGCGCAGGATCGCCATCATCGCCGCCGGCGTCAGCTGGTCGCCGCCCTGTTCGAGCAAGCCCTGGCCCCGGGCGCAACGGCCCCGGCCGAAGCTGGCCCGGTCGCGCACCTCGTCGATCAGGTTTGCGGCCACGTCGAAGCGGCCGTCGGCGCCCGTCCAGCCCTGGGCCCGCGCGTGCTCGGCGAAGGCGGGACTGACCCGGTCTGCG
Organism: Phenylobacterium aquaticum; assembly: GCF_947378715.1. GTDB lineage: Bacteria > Pseudomonadota > Alphaproteobacteria > Caulobacterales > Caulobacteraceae > Phenylobacterium > Phenylobacterium aquaticum_A. The sequence goes on along the minus strand of NZ_CANCLE010000063.1, from coordinate 7,569 downwards.
TCGGTCCCGATGCTGTAGGCGTTGGAGAGCGCCCGCACCCCCGCCACCTTCTGGACCGCCCACCAGCGCCCGGCCGTCTCCAGCACATAGGCCTCAGCGCCGTCGGCGATGATGAAGCCATTGTTGTAGTAGAAGCGCCCCAGGTGGCCGCAGTCGCCGCCCTGGCCATACCGCTCGAGCAGGTCGACGATCACCTCCACGGCCTGGGCGGCGGTGGCCGCGCGCTCAAGCCCCAGCCGCAGCAGGTCCATGCCGGTGAGCGCCCGGCGGCGCTGGGCCGGCGTCCTGGCGTGCAGGGCCTCATTGCCGATCACCACCCCATGCTCATTGGCGCCCATCTCCGCCCCCCACATCCAGAAAGGCCGCGAGATCAGGCAGGCGTGAGTCGCCTCGACGTCCGGGATCGAGATGTAGGTCAGCTTGAGCTGGCCGGAGGGATCACGGCCGCGCCGGCCGTGGATCTCCAGCACCTGGGCCTCGTTGCGCTCACGGTCGCTGTTCTTGGCGAACAGAGTCGCGCCGCGGGCGGTGGAGCGGGGCAGGGCCACGAGGGTGTCGCACATGGGGCGAGCTTAGCCGCGCAGGCGAGCTTGTCGAACCCAGGAAACTGCTTGTCATGTTTGGGGAAAGTTTGGAGGCCTGACCCGGAATCGAACCGGGGTGCACGGATTTGCAGTCCGCTGCGTAACCACTCCGCCATCAGGCCGCCGCCGACGTTTTGCGCACGTCGGGAGTTTTAAGAGGGCGGAGGGCTATCAGAACCCTCCGCGCCATTCAATCTCTCTCGCAAGGTCGCATTGCGTTCCGGTTAAGGGCGGACCTATAAGCGCGCAAATCGCCCGAACAGGTTCGAGGGTTCATGTCTGATCTCGCCCAAGCCCGTCTGAACATGGTGGAGAGCCAGGTCCGGCCCTCCGATGTCACCGATGTGCGTATTCACGACGCCATGCGCGCCATCCCGCGCGAGAGCTTCGTGCCGGCCGGCAAGGCCTATCTGGCCTATGCCGACGACGCGGTGGAGTACGCGCCGGGCCGGGTGCTGCTGAAGCCCCGCGATGTCGCCAAGCTGCTGCAGACCCTGAAGCCCAAGGAGGGCGAAAGGGCCTTGGCCATCGCCGCCCCCTACGCCGCCGCCGTGCTGGAGGCCCTGGGCCTGACGGTCACCCGCTATGACGAGGGCGATCTGAAGTCGCCGCCCGGCGCGGGCTATGACCTGATCATCTGCGAAGGCGCCGTGGCCCGGGCCCCGGCGACCTGGACCGCCGCCCTGGCCCTGGCCGGCCGGCTCTGCGTGATCGAACGTGACGGCCCGGTGGGCAAGGCCTGCCTCTATCTGCGGGCCGAGGACGGCGTCGGCCGCCGCACCATCTTCGACGCCACGCCGCCGGTGCTCGCGGGCTTTGAACCGGAGGCGGGCTTCGCCTTCTGAATCGGCGCTGAAGCCTTGTGAAACACCCGGGAAACCTCTGGGTGAAAAAAGCTTAAGGTGCCGCCTACTGGCCTCTATGCCAAACGACGGCCATATAAGGCGCGCTTTGTCTCGCCGTAGTCGGGGATATCAAATGATCAATAGCCGTCGCGGAGGCCTCTTGGCCGCGGTGTCGTGCGTGGGCCTGATTGGCGCGCTCGTCGCTGGCCCCGCCTGCGCCGAAACCCTGGCTGATGCGATCGCGCTCGCCTATGACAGCAACCCCACCCTGCAGGCGCAGCGCGCCACCCAGCGTCAGCTGGACGAGAGCTGGGTTCAGGCGCGCTCCGGCTACCGCCCGACCCTGAGCGCCTCGGCCCAGGAGACCTATCAGGAAACCCGCACGCCCGGCGGCCGTGGCTATGCCGACACCAATGGCGACGGCATTCCCGACACCCTGGTCAGCACCAGCATCCACACCGCCAACGCCGCCTCCGGCACCCTGACTCTGACCCAACCCATCTGGACCGGGGGCCGGGTCGGCGCCGCGGTCTCCGCCGCCGAGGCCGACATCCTGCAAGGTCGCGAAAATCTGCGCCGGGTGGAGAGCCAGGTGCTGGGCGCGGTGATCCAGGCCTATGTCGATGTCCGCCGCGACCAGGAAGCCGTGCGGATCTATGAGAACAATCTTGGAGTCCTGACGCGCCAGTTCGAGGAATCCAAGGCCCGCTTCGATGTGGGCGAGATCACCCGCACCGACGTCGCCCAGGCCGAGGCGCGGCTCGAAGCGTCCAGGGCTTCGCTGGCCTCAGGCAAGGCCCAGCTGGCCATCAGCCGTGGCAACTACGCCGCCGCGGTCGGCCAGGCGCCGGGTGACCTCTCGCCCGAACCCTCCCTGGCCGCCCTGCTGCCCGCCAGCGTCGATCAGGCCTTCGATACGGCGACCGTGGACAATCCCGCGATCCGCGCGGCGGAATACGCCGAGCAGGCCAGCCGCGCGCGCCTGTCGGCCGCCCGGGCCGAGCGCATGCCGACTGTGTCGATCCAGGGTCGCCTGGGCTGGAGCGGCACGGCCGATCCGCTGGAAACCGACAAGATGTCGCGCGCCGTGACCGGCGTCGCGGCCGTCTCCGTACCGCTGTTCAATGGCGGGCTGACCAGTTCCCGGGTCCGGGCGGCGATCGAGAAGAACAACACCGACCGCATCAATATCGAGACCGCGCGCCGGACCTCGCTGCAGGCCATCACCCAGGCCTGGAGCACCTTGATCGCCAGCCGGGCGAACATCGCCTCCACCGACCAACAGGTGAAGGCCGCGCGCATCGCGGCCGAGGGCACGCGCCAGGAGCTGCAGGTTGGTCTGCGCACCACGCTCGACGTGCTGAACGCCGAGCAGGAGCTGCGCTCGGCCGAGCTGGCCCAGGTCGGCGCCCGCCATGACGAATATGTCGCAGCCGCCTCTGTTCTGAACCAGATGGGCCGCCTGCAGGCGCAATATCTGACCCCGGCCGTGCCGCGCTACGACCCGAAGACCCACTTCGGCAAACTGCGTCTCACCTGGGGATGGGTGCCGTGGGAGGAGCCGATCAGCGTGGTCGATTCGGCTTTGAGCCCGAAGACCCATGAGTTGCCGCTCGACAAGCCGGTGGCCACCGCCAAATAGGCTTCACGAACCGCCGATGGGACGATGGATTCGCGCGCGGCACGAATACGCCCTTGCGCACCCCGGCGGAAATTGCAGGATCAACCCTGGGCGCATACCCTTGCGCACGGGATTCTTTCATTCGCACGAGCGCCGGTTCTCCCATGTCCGACCAGTCTTCCCAAGAACCGACGATGGAGGAAATCCTTGCCTCCATCCGACGCATCATCTCCGAGGATGATGCGCCCGCGTCGGATGAGGCGTCGGCCGAGGTCGAAGCCGAGCCCGCGCCGGAGCCTGAGCTTCCGCCGCTTCCCGAGCTGGAGGAAGACGACGGTGTCCTGGAGCTGACCGAGAAGGTCGAGAGCCATGGCGATCTGGACGTCTACGCCACCGCGCCGGAACCTGAACCCGAACCCGAGCCGCTTCCCGAACCGCCGCCGGCCCTCATGCCGGGTGAAGGCCTGGTCGGTGATCCCGCCGCCTCCGCCGCCGCCGCCGCCTTTGGCGCGCTCTCCAGCGGCATTCTCATGCCGGCCGAAGGTCGCACCCTTGAGGATGTGGTCCGCGAACTGCTGCGTCCGCTGCTGAAACAGTGGCTGGACGACAATCTGCCCCGCATCGTCGAGTCGACGGTCCAGGCGGAAGTCGAGCGCATCGCCCGCGGGCGAGTACGCTAAGCTGTCATCTGGCGGGGAAATCCCGCCGTCCCTGGCCGCTTGCGATCCAACCTGAAACTTGACGCGGGCGGCGCCTCTGTTAAGCGCCGCCCCCATCACCATGCTTGAAAAATCATTCGACTCCAAAACCGCTGAGCCCCGGCTCTATGCCGACTGGGAAGCCTCGGGCGCCTTTGCGCCGATCGCTGACCCTGACGCCCCGCCGTTCGCCATCGTCATACCGCCGCCGAACGTCACCGGCTCGCTGCACATCGGCCACGCGCTGAACAACACCCTGCAGGACGTGCTGATCCGCTTCGAGCGGATGCGCGGCAAGGCGGCCCTGTGGCTGCCGGGCACCGACCACGCCGGGATCGCCACCCAGATGGTGGTCGAGCGCCAGCTGGCCGCCGCCGGCAACGCCACGCGGCGCGACCTGGGTCGCGACGACTTCATCGCCAAGGTCTGGGAGTGGAAGGCCGAGAGCGGCGGGATCATCACCAATCAGCTGCGCCGCCTGGGCGCCTCCTGCGACTGGAGCCGTGAGCGCTTCACCCTCGACGACGGCCTGTCGGCGGCCGTGCGCAAGGTGTTCGTCAAGCTGCACAAGGACAAGCTGATCTATCGCGACAAGCGGCTGGTGAACTGGGATCCCCAGTTCCAGACCGCCATTTCCGATCTCGAGGTCGAACAGCGCGAGGTCGACGGCCACTATTGGCACTTCGCCTATCCGCTGGAGGATGGCACCGGCGAGATCGTCGTGGCCACCACCCGGCCCGAGACCATGCTGGGCGACACCGCCGTGGCCGTGCACCCGAGCGACGAGCGCTACAAGCACCTGATCGGCCGGGCCGTCCGCCTGCCGATCGTGAACCGGCCGATCCCGATCATCGCCGACGAGTACGCCGATCCCGAAAAGGGCTCTGGCGCGGTGAAGATCACGCCCGCCCACGATTTCAACGACTTCCAGGTCGGCAAGCGCCACAACCTGCCGCAGATCAACATCCTCGACGACTTCGCGCGCATCAACGACAACGGGCCGCGCGACTATCAGGGCCTGGACCGCTTCGCGGCCCGCAAGAAGGTGGTCGAGACCTTCGAGGAACTCGGCCTGCTGCGCGGGATCGAGAAAACCCGACACATGGTTCCGCACGGCGACCGTTCGGGCGTCGTGGTCGAGCCCTATCTGACCGACCAGTGGTACGTCGACGCCAAGGTCCTGGCCCAGCCCGCCATCAAGGCGGTGGAGGAGGGCAAGACCGTCTTCGAGCCCCGCCACTGGGAGAAGACCTATTTCGAGTGGATGCGGAACATCGAGCCCTGGTGCATCTCGCGCCAACTCTGGTGGGGCCACCGCATCCCGGCCTGGTACGGGCCGGACGGCAAGATCTTCGTCGCCGAGACGGAAGCAGAGGCCAAAAGCCAGGCCCGCGAGCTCTATGGCCGCGACGAACCCCTGCGCCAGGACGAGGATGTGCTCGACACCTGGTTCTCCTCTGGCCTGTGGGCGTTCTCGACGCTTGGCTGGCCGGAACAGACCACCGACCTGAAGCGGTTCTACCCGACCAACACCCTGGTCACCGGCTTCGACATCATCTTCTTCTGGGTCGCCCGGATGATGATGCTGGGCCTCCACTTCATGGGCGACGTGCCGTTCCATCGCGTCTTCATCAACGCCCTCGTCCGCGACGCGGAGGGCAAGAAGATGTCGAAGTCCAAGGGCAACGTCATGGACCCCTTGGAACTGGTGGACGAGTACGGGGCCGACGCCCTGCGCTTCACCCTCACCGCCATGTCGGGCCAGGCGCGCGACATCAAGCTGTCGCGGGAGCGGATCGAGGGCTATCGCAACTTCGGCACCAAGCTATGGAACGCGGCCAATTTCTGCCAGTTCAACGGCTGCGCCCGGGCCGAGAGCTTCGACCCCGCCAAGGTCGAAGGGGTTCTCAACCGCTGGATCATCGGCGAGACGGTCCGCACCGCCGCCGCCGTGACGGCGGCGATCGACAGCTGTGGCTTCGACGGGGCGGCCAACGCCCTCTATCGCTTCATCTGGAACAGCTTCTGCGACTGGTATGTCGAGCTCGCCAAGCCGATCCTCAAGGGCGAGGACGGCGCCGCCAAGGCCGAGACCCAGGCCACCGCCGCCTGGGTCCTGGACGTGATCCTGAAGCTGCTGCACCCGGTCATGCCGTTCCTGACCGAGGAACTGTGGCGCCAGACCGCCGACCTGGGCGCGGCCCGTTCCGAGTCCATGCTGATCTCGGCGCGCTGGCCGGACCTGGCCGAGAGCCTGATCGATCCGAAGGCTGAGGCCGAGATCGCCACCCTGGTGGCCGCGATCGGCGGCGGCCGGGCAGTGCGCAGCGAACTGGGCGTGCCCGGTGGCGCGCGCCTGCCAGCCCTGGAGATTATCGACGCCTCGGCCGAGGTTCGTCGGATCTTCGAGACCAACGCCGCGATCATCCAGACCATGCTGCGGGTCGACGCCATCAGCTTTGTGGCCGCCCCCAGCGCCGGGTCGGTGCCGTTCATCGAGGGGGCGGACACCTATGCCCTGCCGGTGGCTGAGCACATCGATGTCGCCGCCGAGAAGGTGCGGCTGGCCAAGGAGATCGCCGCCCGCGCCAGCGACGTCGCCCATGTGATGAAGAAGCTCGGCAATCCCGATTTCCTGGCCCGCGCCAAGGAAGAGGTGATCGAGGAGAACCGCGAGCGCCTGGACGAGGCCGAGGCCGCCAAGACCAAGCTCGAGGCCGCGCTCGCCCGCCTGCAGGACATGAAGTAGCCGACGCATCCCTGTCGCGGAACCTGGGCTATGGTCCGGGTTCCGCCGACCGGAGTCGCTCCATGTCCCAGCCCCAGATCATCGCCGGCGCCTGTGGCTATGGCCTCTGGCCGACCAATTCGCTCGAAGGCGCGCTGGCCTGTCTCGACGCGCCGGTGGCCGGGATCGAGATCGATGTTCACCTGACCGCCGATGGCCATGTGGTCGCCCACCACGACTATCGGATCGCCGCCGACTCCAGCCGGCTGAACGGCGCCTTCCTGGAGGCGCCGGGCCCGCTGCTGCGCGACGCCACCCTGGCCGAACTCCAGGCCTATGACCTGGGTCGGGTGAGGGAAGGGGGCTCCTACGCCCGCCGCTACCCGCACAAGCGCGGGATGGACGGTGTAGTTATGCCGACCCTGCCGCGACTGCTCCAGGCGCTGGCGGCCGCGCCAGGACCGCGCCGCTGGATCTTCGTGGAGATCAAGACCGACCCGGCCGACTATCGGGAATCCGCCGATCCCGTGGCCCTGACCGATGCCGTGCTGCGTGACCTCGACGCCGCCGACTGGGCGGACCGCGCCAAGATCATCGCCTTCGACTGGTCGGTGCTGCGCGACCTGAAGGCGCGCCGCCCGGAAATCGCGACCGCCCACCTGACCGTGCCGGACGCCATGAAGCCCAAGGTGGTCGCCCTGGCCAATGGCGACTCGCCCTGGACCGACGGCAGCGATCCGCGCCATTTCGGGGGCTCCGAGCTGCGCGCCATCCTGGCCCATGGCGGGCGCGAGTGGTCGCCGCACATCTCCGACGTCACGGCCGAGCGGGTGGCCGAGGCCAAGGCGCTGGGCCTCGCCACGGGCGTCTGGGGTGTTTCCACTTCCGAGGAGATCGCCGCCATGACGGCAATGGGCGTAGAGGTCCTCACCGTCTCCGGGCCTGCCTGGAGCGCCTGACCCCGTCCGCAAGGACCTGCCTCGGCGAGGCGAGAAATCCGAAAATCTGTCTTCGGATTAACTTGCGGGCGGCGCGGCTTTCGCCATTCTGGCGCAAACTGGGGGACAGTGTCTTGCGATCGATTTTGCGTGCG
>NZ_CANCLE010000062.1 GCF_947378715.1 Phenylobacterium aquaticum | reverse complement strand
GGTGGCATAGTGAATGTCATTATCGTCCTTCGAGGTTCCGCCATGCGACTGGTCCTGCGTCTGCTGCTGGGTGTGATCGGGCTCGCGGCCCTCATGCTGACCGCGCGGCTGTGGCTTGATCCGGCCATGGCGGGGGCGAAGCTGGGGGTGTCGGCCACGGGGCCGCTCGGCCTGGCGACGCTGCGGGCTGACCTCGCCGGCTTCTTCGGGGTGGTGGGCGGCCTGACCCTGGCGGCGGCGATCCGCGCGGACGCCAGGCTGTTGACCGCCCCCATGCTGCTGATCGGCGCGGCCCTGGCCGGCCGGGTGATCACGGTGCTGGTCCAGGGCCTGCAGCCGGAGATGGTCGGGCCCATGGTGGTCGAGGCCGTATTGGTGGTGATCCTGGCCTTTGGCCGCCGGTCGCTGGTCGCCGCCTAGTTCTGGCCGAAACGGATCTCGTCGCCGCCGACCGGCAGGTCGATGGTCATGCCGTCCTTGGCCAGGCGCCAGTTGGGGAAGCCCACGGCGTCGATCCCCTTGGTGAAGGCCTCGGGCGTGAAGAAGGGCAGGCCGGCCTGGGTCAGATGGGTCAGCACCAATTGCTTCACCCCCGCCAGCTTGGCGATCTCGGCGGCCTCGACCGGGGTGGTGTGATAGCTGACCGTGTCGCCGAGGATCGAGCTCATCCGGTCCTGGCCGATCATCGCCAGACCGTCTGACAGCTGTCGCGTCATGCCGTTGTTCTGGGCCTCGTGGATCAGCACGTCGGCGCCCTTGGACGCCGTGGCGAGCGGCAGCCACTTGATGGTGTCGCCGCTGACCACGACGGAGCGGCCCTTGTAATCGAAGCGATAGGCATAGGCCGGGGCGACCGGCTTGTGGTTCACGGCGATGGCGGTGACGGTCAGGCCGTCCTGGCGCCAGGCGACATGGCTCTGGACGCCCTGAGCGTCCGGCTTGGCCGGCATGGGGATGACCCTGGCCTGCAGCAGGCCCGCCGCGATCGGCAGCTTGACCGCGCCGTGCTCATGGTGGGCGTGGCGGAAGCCGTGGTCTGGGCCATAGGCCTCGTTCAGGCCCGAGGCCAGATGCTCGACGCCCGGCGGACCCACCACCTGCAGCGGGGCGGGACGGCCGGCGACCCAGCTCTGCATGTTGAATTCGCCGAGGTCGCCGATGTGGTCGGAGTGCAGGTGGGTGATGAACACCGCGCGCGTGGTGGCGATCGGCATGCGCCACAGCTGCAGGTTCTCTGACGCTTCTGAACCGATATCGACCAGATAGAGCGAACCGCCCGCCTGGATCGCCACGCAGGGCTTGGCGCGGTCGCGGACCGGCAAGGGGCCGGAGGTGCCGCAGAGGGTGACCTTCAGGCTGTCGGCGGGGGCCGGCGCCTGGGCGAAGGCCGCGCCGGAGCCGAGCATCAACAGGGCGGACGCCGCCGCCAGAACCCGTCGCGAAAACATCATACCCATGGCTCCCAGGCGGGCGCGCCGAAAGGTTCGCCCGGTCCTGGCGGCAGAGTGAACTAATGGCAGTTATCGTGCAATAATATTCGAGCTGTGGCCTGGCTTGACCTGGGTCAAGGCCGGGGAGGCGCGCCGGGGTCCAGGATCACGGCAGGACCAACCCGCCTGCCGGAAGGATCGCGGTGGACAGCTTCGCCACTCCAGCGCCGTCGCGGGCCATGACCGACGGCGACGACCAGGCCTTCCTCGCCGAGGTTCGGGCCTTTCTGGGCGTCGCCCTGACGCCGGACCTGCGGCGGGCCGGGGCCCAGACCCTGGGCGTGCATTCCGAGATCGAGGCCTGCCGGACCTGGCATCGCCGGCTCTATGTCCAGGGCTGGATCGCGCCGGCCTGGCCGGAGGCGTTCGGCGGACCCGGCTGGAGCGCGCGGCAGCGGTTCCTGTTTGACCGCGAGTGCGCGCTCAATGATGCGCCGGTGCTGTTCGCCACGGGCCTGCGCAGCATCGGGCCGCTGTTGATCGAGATGGGCACGGCCGAGCAGCGCGCCCGCTACATCACCCCCATGCTGAGCGGCGAGGACCTGTGGTGCCAGGGCTTTTCCGAGCCGGGCGCGGGCTCCGACCTGGCGGCGATCTCGACGCGCGCTGTGCGGGACGGCGACGACTATGTGCTGCGCGGCACGAAGATCTGGACGACGGGCGCCCATCTCGCCAACCGCATGTTCGCCATTGTCCGCACCGCTGACGGCGCCAGGCGCCAGGAGGGGCTGACCTTCCTCTTGATCGACCTGCCCAGCCCCGGCCTGACCATCACCCCGATCCCCGGCCTGGCCGGGGAGCATGAGTTCAACCAGGAATTCTTCGACGATGTCCGCGTGCCGGTCGCCAACCGCATCGGCGTGGAAGGGGAGGGCTGGGCGGTGGCCAAGCGGCTGATGCAGCTGGCGCGGTCGAACAACACCCCCGCCGCCCTGGTCCGCCGGGTGTTCCGCCGCACCCAGATCGCCGTCGCCGAGGCCGGGGCGACCCTGGAACCCGCCGTGCGCCGCCGTTTGGCCGGCCTGGAGATCGAGCTGGAGGCCTTCGAGCAGATGGAGCTGGCGGCCCTGCCCGCCGGTCGGCCCCGGGCGAACGACGACCTGAGGCCCTCGATGCTGAAACTCACCGGCAGCGAGCTGCACCAGAAGGTCGCCGAACTGGCCATGGAGGTCGCGGGGCCCTATGCCGCCGCGAGCCTTGAGGCGCTTGGCCAGATCGATCCCGCCCTGGACGTGGGCGCGCGGGCCATGGCCAAGCACCTGGCCGTGCGGGCGGCCACCATCTATTCCGGGGCCAGCGAGACCCAGCGCAACGTCATGGCGCGCGCGCTCCTGGCCTGAACGTCAGGCCAGGGCGAGCAGGGCCGGCAGCAGGGCTCCTGCGGCGAGCAGGGCCCAGATCACGCGCTTGCGACGGTTATAGGTCAGCGCCATCCAGACCCCGAGCACGGTGCTGGCGATCAGGCTCAGAGCCACCACCAGGAACAGGAACTTCAGCGCCGCGACATTCCAGGCGGGCGTCTTACGCGCCGGCTCAGCGGCGGCGGGCTTTGCGGCGGCGGGCTTGGACGCACGCGCGGGCTTCAGGGCGAACTTCTGGTTCTTGTGCAGCTCGCCGAGCTTTTCGATGATCGGGGCCGGCTTATAGCCGGGCTGGGCTTCGTGCAGGCTGAACAGCTGCAGGGCGCCGGTGACGGCGAAGAACAACAGGCTGGGGGCGATGAACACCCCCAGATAGACGTGGATCTGGCGGATCAGGGCCAGGCGCAGGGCCGGATTGGGTTTGCGGGCGGCAGGCTTCGTCTCGGCCAAGATCATCATCTCCATCGGGCGCGGCGTCGGTCGCGCGCGTCGCGTCGGTGTCAGGTACGGGCGCGGCGGCGATAAGGCCACCGGCGATCACCCCATTTCGAAAGCGCGGCTCAGGCGCTCGCAGGTTGGGCGTAGCCTGCGTAGGAGTCCTTCAGGGTCGCGTGATTGAGCAGCATCTCGGCCTTCAGGACAGCGCCGGTGGCGTCGTAGATTTTCGTCCGCACCCAGTAGGATTCGGTGCGGCGGCTTTCGGCCAGGGCGGCGATCTCGCGGCGGATGACATAGTCCTCGCCGACGAACAGCGGGCCGTCGATCATGCGGATCTCCTGGTCGGCGAACAGGCCGACGGCCGGGCCCTTCACCGGGAACTCGGCCTGGCGGCTGGAATATTCGGCCAGCACGCTGACCATCTCCAGCGGGATGATCGCCCGGCCCCAGGGCGAGGCCTTGGCGTCGGAGTACCAGGGCGAGGTCTCGGTGATCGCCGCCAGCTTCTGGTTCAGGGAGAAGGGGTAGAGCGCGCCCATATTCTGGTCGGGGTCCATGCGCACGGCCTCGTCGCGCGCGCCCTTCATGCCCACGGTGAGGTCTTCGAGGATCAGCAACTTCTCCGGCGGCCGCAGCTGGGCCATGCGCTGTTCCAGCAGGGTCGGACCATGGTCGGGGCCCAGGCTGGCGCTGGCTTCCAGCACCGGCGTGCCGTCGGCCTTTTCGGCCCAGACCCGGGTGGTGGTCGCGCCCTCAGCGGGCCAGGCGGCGAAGGCGCGGACCTCCTCGCCCTCGATGACCATGTTCAGATAGTGGGAGGACAGGCAGCCGCGCTCGAACCAGGCCTGGCCCCAGATCTTCTCCAGCAAGGGCGGGAACAGGCTGAAATGGGTCGGCCCCTCGATGGGGCCGGCGCGAAAGCCCAGCTTCTCGGCCATGGCGTCGTCATGGATCGAGGAGTGGCCGCCATATTCCTGGTCGGCCAGCATCTGACGGGGGCCGCGCAAAGGGCCGCTCAGGATCAGGGGCGTGTCGAAGCTCATGGCCGGGTCTCCAGGTGTCGGGCGCGGCGCGATGCTAGGGCGAGTTGAGGCGTGCGCAAGCCCGCGCGGACCCCTAAGGGGCCGCAACGGCCAGGGCGGCGATGCGCGCCTGATAGGCCTTGGCCACGCAATCGGTCGGTTGAGGATCGGTGACGCAGGCGTTGCGGGTGACGATCCAGGCCCGCTGGCTGGCGCGCAGGGCTTCCTGGTCGGGGCCGGGGTGCAGGGCGATCTGCCGGGAATAGGCGAGGGAGAGGTCGCGGTCGGCCTTGGCGAGCGCGGTGTCGCTGCAGATGGCCCGCTCGGCCCATTCATGCGCCTGGACGCAGTTGAAGCTGGTGGCCAGCGAACTGGTCCCGCCAGGGCCCACCACCAGCCGCTCATTGATGAAGGCCAGGGGGTGATAGCCATAGCGGACCATCAGCCAGGAGGCGCCATTGGCGGCCATGGTCCGTCCGAGCGCGGTGACCTGGCTGCCCGCCTCCAGGCCGCCGAGGCTGTGGAACTTGGCGCCCGGTCCGTTGCGGACATTGACCGGCTGAGGCCCGACCGTGAACTGGACCGGCCGGTAGAACCGATCGACCTTCGCATGGGTCGCGCCGGGCATCAGGCTGGCGAGGTCGCGCCAGGTCTGGCAGCCGACCAGCCCGGCCAGCAGCAGCAGGCAGGCCGCCCCGGCCAGGACCAGCCGCCGCGTCCCCCATCCCGCCGGGCGGCCCGGCTTGGGCGCCGAGGGTTCGCTCATCGGTCAGCCGTTTCCGGACGGAGATGATCCGCCCAGATTTTGCAGTCTGAGGTCGTGATTTGATGATCTATCAAGTCTAGATCGTGCCGCCCGTCCACGATGATCTTACTGACGGGGCCCGCCACCCCGCCAATGGATATCTTCAGCAGAACAGACTGACACAGACGACGGGGAGACCGTCGGCTTTTTCTGCGCCTTTACCCATTTCGGGGCGCGAACGGGGCGAGCGGGCGTCATCCAAGCTGGAGACGCCCGCCCTTGAACCGAAACGGACTCTAGCGGAACGCCACGCCGTCGAACTGGCCCGAGCTGCGCCAGGCGTCGATGTACTTGAAATAGGCCGTGGCCCCGGCCGGATAGCCGACATTGAGCTTGGCCGCCGGGCCCGGATCCTGGCCCTCGTTGTTGTAGTAGCCGGGGGTGCAGTCGGGGGCGCCCATCATCCGGCCCATGCCGGTGAGCAGCAGCTCGACCCAGGCGTCCTGGGCCTCCTGGGTGACTTCCACCTGCTGAGCGCCGACGTCCAGGGCGTGCTTGACCATGGTGGCGATCGTGCGGCCGGAGTCGGTCAGATTGTGCGGCACGTTGGAGATCAGGTTCGCGCCCTGGGTCGGCTGCACGAAGAAGGCGTTGGGGAAGCCGTGCACATGGATGCCGTGCTTGGACTTCATGCCCTCGGCCCAGGCCTCCGACAGCTTCAGCCCGTCGCGGCCGACGAGGTCGAAGCCGGCGCGGCGCTTGTACTCGGTGCCGACCTCGAATCCGGACGCGTAGATGATGCAGTCGACCTCGTACTCGACGCCGGCGACCACGAAGCCCTTCTCGGTGATCTTCTCCACGCCCTTGCCGTCGGTGTCGATCAGCCGGGTGCCCGGGGTGTTGAAGGCCTGCAGATAGGTGTCGTGGAAGCAGGGACGCTTGCAGAGCTGGCGGTACCAGGCCTTGAGCTTCTCGGCCGCCTCGGTGTCGGCGACGATGGAATTCACCCGCGCGCGGATCTCCTCCATCTTCTCAAAGTCGGAATCCTCATAGGCCGCCAGCATCTTCATCGGCGTGCGGTCTTCCGGCGGCAGCTGCATGATCTTGCCGCGGATCCGGCGCGACAGGTCGGTCCAGCCGTCCTGGACCAGATCGACCTCGGCGTTGCCGCCGGCCTGGTTGGCGGTGAAGTTCTCCAGCCAGCGCAACTGCCAGCCGGGCGTGGCGATGGAGCTGAACCATTCGGGATCGATCGGGGCGTTGGCGCGGACGTCGACGGAGGAGGGGGTGCGCTGGACGACCAGCAGCTCCTTGCAGGCCTTGGCCAGGTGCGGCACGGCCTGGACCGAGGTGGCCCCGGTGCCGATGATCGCCACCCGCTTGTCGGCGAGCTTGGCCATCGGCGCGCCCTTGGGGTCGCCGCCGGTATAGTCATAGTCCCAGCGGCTGGTGTGGAACGAGTGGCCCTTGAAGCTCTCGATGCCGGGAATGCCGGGCAGCTTGGGCACATGCAGCGGGCCGGTGCCCAGGCCGATGAAGCTGGCCGTGAAGCGGTCGCCACGATTGGTCGAGATCACCCAGCGGGAATTGGCCTCGTCCCAGCTGAGATCCTCGATCTCGGTGTGGAACAGGGCGTTTTCATAGAGGCCGTACTGCTTGCCGATCCGCTGGCACTGCTCGAGGATTTCCGGCGCGTGGGCGTATTTCTCGGTCGGCATGTGCCCGGTCTCTTCGAGCAGGGGCATGTAGATCATCGAGGCCGTGTCGCACTGGGCGCCCGGATAGCGGTTCCAGTACCAGGTGCCGCCGAAGTCGCCGCCCTTCTCGATGATGCGCACATCGGTGACGCCCGCCTCGACCAGACGCGCGCCGGTCACCAGGCCGGCGAATCCGCCGCCGACGAAGGCGAAGGTCACATGGTCGGTCTTGGGCGCCCGCTCGACGCGGGGAGTGTAGGGGTCGTCGAGATAGTGGGCCAGCCGGCCCTTCACCTCGAGGTACTGGCTGTTGCCATCGGCCCGCAGGCGCTTGTCACGCTCGGCGATGTACTTGGCGAGCAAAGCTTTCTTGTCGATGGCGGGACGCGAGGCCTGCGTCGTGTCGTCGGCAATCGTCATCGGAAAATACCTCGATCAAAATACGGAAACCCTCGCGCCGGCGGGCGCAGGACAGGGCGGCGTCAGGGCCTAAATCGACCCTTACGATGCCAGTATATATTCGAATTTCGAGTATGGCGACCCCGCCGAGGCGTCGTCAGGCGGCCGTCTCCAACACGAAGCGGTCGGCAGGATCAGAGACGGTCGGCGCCGTAGAGGGCGAGGTTGATGGTCGCGGCGACGGTCCACTTGTCCTGAAGCGCCACGTTGTGCCCGCCCTTTGAGCTGAAGCAGCCGATGTCGGTCATGGCGAAGATGCGCTTGCGGTCCGCAGCGTTGATGAGCCCGGGGATCGACGATACGGGCCGTTCAGGCTCGAGGGGCTCCGTGGCCACGATGATCGTCGTCGGTCGCGGCAGGTGGTCGAGCAGGCCGGTATAGTCGACATTGACGGCGCCCTCGGCCGTGACGCCAAACACCTTCTCGACCCATTGGAGCATGTAGGGCGTCGTGGTCTCGCGCTCGACATACTCCCGCAGCATGGCGCGCAGCGGCCACAGGTCGATCGTGGTCAGCGGCGGGTCGCAGGCGATCACCCCGGCGACCCGGGCGTTGCGCAGGGACATGGCGACCAGACCGCCGATCGACATGCCGAAGACCACGACCTTCCGGTCGGAGAAGGCGCTGTCGATCGCCTGTTCAAAGGCCAGGGCGAATTCCGGGACGGACGCAACGCTGAGGCCCGGGCAATTGAATCCCGGCAGATCGGCGATCACCACATCGGCTTGGCGAAACACCTGGGTGAGGATGGTCCAGTCGTCCAGTCGGGCGAAGGCCCCGCGAATGATCAGCAGGATCGGCCGGTCCGGCGCCTGGCGATTGAACCGGGCCCGCAACCAGATGTCGCCGAAATCGGTGGGTACGACTTTTATCTCGAGGCTCAAGTTCGAGGGCTCCCCAAGCGATTTCCGACAATTCCGAGCCGGCCGGCCATCTCAGGCGGCGCCATCGACGCAGGTGACCGCGTCGACAGAGCGGTCCCGGTCACCAGATCACCAGTCCCTGGCTGGTGGGCAGTTCGAGGACCGCGATGCCCCGCTTGGCGAACCATTCGGTCTCGGCGACATGCTGGGCGCGATAGGGCAGGGCGCCGAAGTCGTCGAGCACGATCACCGCCCCGGGAACCAGGCGGGACTCCAGCGCGTCCAGCGCCCCGATCTCGGCCGGCGCGTTGTTCATGTCGATATGGGCGAAGGCGATCTGGTCCGGCAATTCGGGGCCGAAGCTGCCCGGCACCGCGCCCTTGACCACCCCGACATTGGGGAACTCGGCGAACCGGGCCTTCACCGCGTCGAACAGGTCGGCGCCATGCTCGGGCATGGCGTGGTGGCTCATGGCGGCGTTATGCTCGAACAGGTCGTAGAGCACATAGCGCCGGTCGCCGAGGTCGACGGTGTCCATCAGGATGCGGGCGGTGACCCCCTTGTAGCAGCCGCACTCGACGAAATCGCCGGCCCGGCGCAGGGCCTGGCGCGCCGCCCAGACCACGGTCGCGGTGCGCCACATGACGCCGCGCTCATGGGACATCTTGGCGTGGGTGTCCCAGGCCTTGATGAACCGCGCGTCGCTGAGGAAGCCCAGGTTGCGGCCAAAGGCGATCAGGTTGTCGCCGGCGAACCAGCCATCCTTGACCTTGGCCGCCGCCATCAGGCCGTCGAGGCCCTGGTTGAAGGCCTCGTGGTCCGAGACGCCCCAGAAGAAATTGCTGCGATATGACGGCATGGCGGGCCTCCTTGCATCAGGCGCTAGCTTGGCTGGCGGCAAGTCTCAAGGCGTATGATCGCGCTCCGCGCCGTTGAGGCGGATTCGCGGCGGCGTGACTGGGCCAAGTCCGGGTTGTCGCGTAGAGGTCGTGGCGATGCAGCTTGAACAACGCACCGTGCGCACCTCCAAGGGCGACATCCCGCTTTGGGGCCGGTTTGGCCAGCACGACGCCTCGCGTCCCGTGTTGTTGGTGATCCGGGGCGCCTTCGGCGGCCGCGATGACTGGACGATCCTGGTCAGCGCCTTTCCCCAGGCCGATGTGGTGCTGGCGCACCTTCCCGGCATGTACACGCCGTTTCTGGATCGCTCCTCCGTGCCCGACTTCGCGGCGGCCTTCGATGAGGTGATCGCCCGGATGTTCGCCAACCGGCGGGTCGTCGTCATGGGGCTGTCGATTGGCGGCCTGGTGGCGATGTCGCTCAAGGCCAAGGAAATGGCGGCGGTGGTGGCCTGCGACCCGCCGCTCAGCACGATCGGCCTGTGGCCGATGCGGGACAAGTTGCGCGAGATCGTCACCTCGGAGCTCGTCACGCCGAGCCTCCTGGCCTGGGTCGAGAACATCTTTGGCGTTACGCCGCGCGGCGAGGTGAACGTCGACTATCGTGGGGTGCTGGGTGGGACGACCGTGCCGACCTCCATCGTTGTCGGCGGCGTTCCGCTGGAGCCGGAACGCGCCCTGGCCCAGTTCCCCAGCTTCGTGTCGTCCGCCGACCGGGAGGTGTTGAACGCCTGTCCGGGACTAGAGGTGATGCTGGCCCCGGACGCGGGGCACAACCTCGCCAAGACTGCGGCCTGGCTGGTGGTCGTGGCGGTCAATGGGGCGATCCTGACCGCGCAAAGCCAGATCCGGTGACATCCCTGATCCCTGCGACTGATGGCGGCTATTGCCTGTGGATCGTCACGCCGGCGGGCTACACCCACAGCCGGGGTTTCGAGGAGGTGGCGGCAGGCCTGAGCGAGGCGTTCGCGGACCTGGGGTTCGACGCGCCCGTCGTCACCCGGCTGGACCAGATCGCCGGGCGGGCCGTGGTGCTGGGCGCCAATCTGCTGGCCGGCCATCCTGGGGTGCGGCCCCCGGGCCTGGTGCTGTACAATCTGGAGCAGGTTCAGGCGGGCTCGACCTGGATGACCCCGCCATATCTGGACCTGCTGCGCGCCTATCCGGTCTGGGACTATAGCGCCCGTAACATCGCCGCCCTGGCGGAGCAGGGGATCGCCGCGACGCTCTGCGGCATTGGCTATGCGCCCGGCCTGAGCCGCATCGCGCCGGCGCCGGACCAGGATGTCGACGTGCTGTTCATCGGGTCGATGAACGCCCGGCGCCGCGCGGCCCTGGACGATCTGGCCGCCCGGGGCGTGAGGGTGAAGGCGGCCTTCGATCTCTATGGCGCGGCGCGCGACGCCCTGATCGCGCGGGCCCGGATCGTGATCAATATCCACTATTACGAGGCCCAGGTGTTCGAGATCGTGCGGGTCTCCTACCTGCTGGCCAACCGGGTCTGCGTGGTCTCGGAGACCGGGCTCGACGACGAACTGGAGGCGCCGTTGCGCGAGGGGATCGCCTTCGCGCCCTATCAGGGCCTGACCCAGGCCTGCCTGGACCTGCTGGCCGATCCGGCGCGGCGCCAGGCCTTGGGCCAGGCGGGGTTCGCCGCCTTCTCCGCCCGCCCCCAGGCGCCGATGCTGCGCGCCGCCTTGGGCGCCCTCACCCGGGGGTGAAGTTCCGCAGGGCGGCCTGGTCCGCCTCCGACAGGGTGATCTTCTCCAGGCAGACTTTCATGGAATCGACGGCGCGTGGGGTGCGCAGGATCACGTCCTGGGGCTCGCCCCGCGCGCGCAGGTCGCGGCCGACCGGGCTGATGATGTAGTCGAGCCGGCGCATGACGAACCGGCTCTCGGTCCAGCCCAGATACCAGAACCAGTCGGTGTAATAGAGCCAGCTGCGCTCATTGAACGCCCGCACATGGGTGGGGTCCTGCCAGGCGCCGTAGGACAGGTCATAGGGCGTCATGATGTTGAACAGCCCGCCGACCTTCAACAGGTTCAGGCCGTTGGTCATGGTGCGGACCAGGTCGGGGACATGCTCCAGCACGTCGTTGCAGACGATCTCGTCGAAGCCGCCATGGGCGACCTCGATGTCGCCGAAGCGGCGGGTGGCGAAGGTCTGGCGCCCGCCGGCCGGGAAGTCGCCGCTGACATCGGCCAGGATGTCCGGCGACCAGTAGGGCGAGACGTCGATGTTCAGGTAGTCGGGCTTGAAGTCCTTGCCGCTGCCCAGATTGATCTTGGTCGGAGCAGGCGTTGACATCAGGTCCATCCGAAGGAATTCCAGCGTGAGCATAGAGGCCTGAGCCTCGCCCGCCAGGGATCGCGCCTCCGAGAGGGGGCGAATCCCCGCTAGGTAGCGGAAGTCACAGGTCCCGTCATGAAGCCGAGCTCTGAGGAACGACTGCAACATGTGGGCAGGAGCCCCGTGCGCATCGGGCGTTTCACCTATGGCGTGGAGAATGTCCTGGTCCGCCAGTGGGGCGAGGGGGCGGGGCTGGAGATCGGATCGTTCTGCTCGATCGCCTCGTCGATCACCATCTTCCTGGGCGGCAATCACCGCGCCGACTGGATCACCACCTTCCCCTTCGGCCACATCTTCCAGGAGGAACTGGGCGGGGAAGGGATCGTCGGTCATCCGGCCACCAACGGCGATGTGCGGATCGGCCATGATGTGTGGATCGGCCACGGGGTGACCATCATGTCCGGCGTGAGGATCGGCGACGGGGCGGTGATCGCCGCCAACGCCACGGTGGTGAAGGACGTCGCGCCCTATCAGATCGTCGGCGGCAATCCGGCCAAGGCGCTGAAGACGCGGTTCTCCGAGGAGATCATCGCGCTGCTGCTGGAGCTGCGGTGGTGGACCTTGCCTGTCGAGACGATCCGGGAGATCGCCCCGGAGCTCTCGACCGCGCCGGATGCAGGCCGGCTACGAGCGCTGATCCAGCGGGTCGGGCGGTGATCGGCTGGCGCACCGCGAGGCCGCCAGCCGTCTCACATCAGCCCATGCGGTGCAGGGCGCACAGCTTGTTGCCGTCGGGATCGCGCAGATAGGCGAGATAGAGCTTGCCCATGCCGCCCTCGCGCACGCCCGGCGGATCCTCGATGGAGACACCGCCATTGGCCACGCCGGCCGCATGCCAGGCGTCGGCCTGGGCGCTGTCCTTACAGGCGAAGCCGATGGTCGCGCCGTTGCCGTAGCAGGCGGGCTCGCCGTTGATCGGCTGGGACACCGAGAAGACGCCGGTGGGGGTCATGTAGAAGATGCGGTGGCCATCGACCATGGCCGGGCCCACGCCGAGCGTGCCCAGGACGGCGTCGTAAAAGGTCTTGGCTTTGTCGAGGTCGTTGGCGCCGACCATGATGTGCGAAAACATCGGTGTGTTCCTTCCCTTGAAGCTCAGCCGGACATCGGTTGGCTATCGGTGCGAGCCGACGGTGTGGCTTGTTCCACGGGCCACGGGTGCGCCGCAAGCCAGGAGCTTCGGCGAACTCGCCAGAAAGGTCCGCGCCCGGCGCGGCGGCTTGGGTTGCGCCCGAGTCATGGCACTGTTGGCCTTCCTCGTCGGAGCGCGTCCCGATTGACCTCAACTTCCGCCCGCAAGCGCATCCGGCTCGCGCCAGAAACCCGGCGCACGCAGATCCTGGACGAGAGCGCGCGCCTGATCCTGGAGGAGGGCCTCCATGCGGTCAGCATGGAGCGGATCGCCCGCGACCTGAGGATCAGCAAAGGTCTGGTCTACAGATATTTCCCGACCCGTGACGCGCTGCTCGCGGCCCTGATGCACCGGGAGCAGACGGAACTGCGGGACCGGGGGATGGCCAGCGCGCTCCAGGCGGTGAGCTTCGCCGACCTGATCCGCCAGACGACCCGGCTCTATCTTCAGCACACCCTGGATCGCGGCGCCTTGATCGCGGCCCTGCTGGCCGATCCCTCCGTCGCGCGGCTGATGGAGGAGGATAGCCGTAGCGATCGCGAGCAGACGATCCGCTATTTCGTGCGCGCCATCCGCCGCGAGTTCCAATTGCCGCTGCCGCTCGCCATCGCCGTCGTCGACCTGCTGTCGGCCCTGACGGATCAGGCGGGCCGGCTCGTCGCCCAGGGTCAGGTCGACGTCGATTCCGCGACAGAGATGTGTGTGGAACTGATCACGGGCGGCCTTTCCGCGCTGGATGGTGATCGCCCGCTGAAGCTTTAGGGCGAAGCGGATGGGGCCGATGACCCGCACCGCTACCGCAGGAACGCGCGAACCGCCGAGAGATAGTCGGTGAAGTTCTCGCGGCGGATGTTGTGGCCGGCGTGTCTGATCTCAACACTGCGGATATTGGGGTTGACCGCCTTCGCCTCCATCGCAAGCGACGGCGAGACCAGAGCCCCCCGATCGACCTCACCACATATCAACAGGGTGGGCGCGGTGATCCCCGCGATCGCGTCCTGCCAGGGGGCGTCGTAGGCGGGCAGGGCCGCGGGATCGACCTGCTTCTTGGCGGCGGCCCAGGCGGGGAAATCATCGTCGTGCCAGCTGGGCGAGGCGGCCTTGCCCATGGCGATGATCTCAGCCTCGGACATGGCGGAAAAGGCCAGAACCTGGTCGCGAAACCTCGCGCGGCGCGCCTCGGCGGAGGCGGGTCTGGCCGGCGGAAGCAAGGGCGGGTCTTCCAGTATGACCTTGGACACCCGGCCTGGATGGGCGCTGGCGAAGTCCGCCGTGGCGCGGGCGCCGACCGAATGTCCCATCACCACCGGATTGATCAGGCCCAGCTGGTCAATCGCCTCGGCGATGTCCAGACCCGGGTCATGAGCCGCTTCACTGCGGATCCTGGAGCTCTCGCCGTGGCCCCGCGCATCCAGCATGATGACATCGAAATCAGAGGCCAGGGCGGCGGCGAGCCTGAACCAGCAGAGGCCATTGTCGGTGAGGCCGTGGGACAGCAACAGGGCGGGACCGCTTCCGCCCGTGCGGTGAAACGCCAGGCGGCCGCCGGAAATCTCCACCGTCCCAGATCGCCAGGACGCCTTGGGCGCGCCTGCGCCTGGGTCGGGACGGACTACCAAGCATAGGCCTCCGGCGCGGGGCCGCAGGCCGGGAAAATGGCGTCGATCCGCGCCAGGACCTCGGCGTCGAGCGTGAGGTCCGGCGCCTGCATGACCGAGGTCAGTTGCGCCTTCGTCCGGGGCCCGATGATCGTCGAGGCTACGCCATCCTGGTGGAGCAGCCAGGCCAGGGCGACGACGCTGGTGGATTGGCCCAGGTCCAGACAGAGGCTGGCGAACTGGGAGAGCTGGGCGGACCGGGAGGAGGCCGCGCGCTTCATGTCGTCGGACTGACGGCGTCCGCCCTGGTCCGGCGCGTCGCCCGCCAGCAACCCGCCGGCGAGGGGACTCCAGGTGATGACGCCAAGGCCGTATTCGCGGCAGGCGGGGATCACCTCGAGCTCGGCGCGGCGTTCGATGAGGTTGTAGAGGCTCTGCTCCGATATGAGGCCCAGTTGGCGGGCCGCGATCGCCTTCTCGTTGGCCTGGGCGATTTTCCAGCCCGGAAAGTTGCTGGAGCCGACATAGGTGATCTTGCCCTGGCGCCTCAGGTGATCCATCGCCTGCCAGATCTCCTCGATCGGCGCGGCGCGATCGATGTGGTGCATCTGGTAGAGGTCGATGTGATCGGTCTTCAGACGCTTCAGGCTCGCGTCGCAGGCCATCTGGATATGGCGCGCCGACAGCCCGCGGTCGTTGACGTCCTCGGACATCGGCTCATGGACCTTGGTGGCGAGCACGATCTTGTCCCGCCGGCTGCGGTCTTCGGCGAGCCAATCGCCGATGATGGTCTCTGTCGTTCCGACCCCCAGCTGGCCGCCATACTGATTGGCGGTGTCGATGAAATTGATCCCCGCGCCCACCGCCGCGTTGAGGATCGCGAAGCTCTCCGGCGCGGAGGTTCGCGGCCCGAAGTTCATGGTGCCCAGGCAAAGCGCGCTGACCTGCAGAGCGGATCGACCCAGCCGGCGATATCTCATGGGGCTAATCCGTCCGAACAGGTCATGGCGCGCGCAGGGTCGCGCCGGTGACCAGGGTTTCGCCTGAATCGGCCACGCAGTGCCTGACGAGGCGCTGGGCGTGGTCCGACAGCTTCTTGAAATCGCGGTAGGTGATCCCGGGGACGATCGGTTCGCGGAACCAGGGCGCGTAGAACTCCAGATTCGGGATCGCCCGCACGGCGTCCGAGATGTTGGGCGTGCCACCGTGCCAGGCCCGCACATCGCGGATCATGATCGCGCCGGCGGGGGCCGGGCAAACCGTGCTCAGCCTCATCCATTCCGGCTCGTCCGCGAGACTGGGGATCGGCACGCGGGAATGCTGGGTGCCCGGTATCTGACGGGTCGGGCCGTTCAGGCGGGTCACCGCCTGGGGAAGGAAGTTCACGCAGAGGTAGGGGCAGGGCAGGTCGCGGATCGTGAGTTGGCCGCGCGGGTCATGGAAGGCGCTGAAGGGCGTGGTCGCCGGGGCTTGCCAATCGCGGACGTCCGAATGCAGGGGTTGATATTCCACCGCGCCGGGAAGGCAGAAATCGCCGCTGGCCGCCCGAAGCACATAGTCCGACGATTCAAAGATCGCGGTCACCGCCTCGGTGACGACAGGGATGTCGAGCAGCATCTGCCACTCCGGGCGGTGGAGCTGGCTGCGCGTGAGGCTGCATCCGCCGAACGAGTATCGGTGCGACCCCCGATTGCCCTTGCGGCTCTGGTCCAAGGCGAGGATTTCCGCAGTCACCTCGCGACAGCCCGTCGCGAGGATTTCGGTCTGTTCGTCGTTCAGGGCGTTCGCGATGACGACGAAGCCGTCGCGGCGAAAGAGATCGACGGCGTGGCCTGTGTCGCCAGGTTGCAGGATCTCCAGCCCCTTGATTCCGTTGTGGGCTTCGAGATGCGCGCGAAGGGCGGCGATCTCGGGATCGTCCGACCCTGCGCGGTTGGCCTCAGCCTGCCCAATCGCCTTGTCCATCAGATGCCCCCCCATGCGCCGACTCTGAGGTCGGTCACGCTATTGCAACAAGCGTCATTATTAGCGAGCGGTGGGATTGAGCGTCAAGCCCGCATGCCTGCCCGCCCCGGGGGGTGGCCCTGCGAACGGCCAAGGCGCGGCGTTCCCGCGCCAGGCGGTCGTCGCGACCGGATAAGATTTGAGGAAGTTCGTCCACCAGAAGAATGGTGGGTGCAGTAGGATTCGAACCTACGACCCGCTGATTAAGAGTCAGCTGCTCTACCAACTGAGCTATGCACCCATCGCGATTCCGAGGCATCTAAGCCCTGGCGGCGAGGGCGCGGAACATACGCGATGCTTCGCTGATTGCAAGCCGCCCAAGGAGAGAATTTCATGGCCAGGCGAGACCTTACCGGCGCGGTCGATTTCGCCTTCCTGGAAAGCTTCGCCGCGGGCGACCAGGGCGTGGTCGACGAGGTGCTGGCCCTGTTCCGCGAACAGGCCCGCATGTGGTCGATGATGCTCGATCCGGCGTCGGAGGGCTGGCGCGACGCGGTCCACACCCTGAAGGGCACTGCGCGCGGCATCGGGGCCCATGCCCTGGGCGATGTCTGCCAGGCGGCGGAGGCCGAAGGCGCGCAGGGGCTGGACGCCGTGCGCGACGCCCTGGACGCGGCCCTGGCCGATATCGCCGCCTACGCCCATGAGCGGGCGCTGCAGTCCCTGAAGACCCCGCGTTGAGGTTGGGTGGCTAGATCCCCGCGCCGTTGTCCAGCGCCAGCAGGGCGGCCTCGTGGGCCTCGGCCTCGGCGATGATCCAGTTCAGGAACGCCTTCACCTGGGGCAGGCGGCCCTTGGCCTTGGGGTGGACCACGTAATAGGCGAAGTCGACGGCGGTCGCGATCTGCAGCGGGGCGACCAGGCGGCCGGCGTCGAGGTCGGCCTGGGCCAGGGTCCGCTTGGCGAGCGCCACGCCCCGGCCGTTGACCGCAGCCTCGATCACCAGGCTCGACTGGTTGAAGCGCGGGCCCCGCGCCCCGTCGACGCCGCGCACGCCGCGGGCGGCCAGCCACATGGTCCAGTCGGGGCAGGAGTCGTCCGGCTCCGGCGAGCCGTCATGCAGCAGGATGTGGCCGGCCAGGTCGGCCGGGGTGTTGAGCGGATTGGTCGCCTGCAGGTCGGGGCTGAGCACCGGGATCACGGTCTCGCCGATCAGCCGGCGGACCTCCAGGCCCGGATAGCGGCCACCGCCATAGCGGATGGCGATGTCGACCTCGCCGGTCGACAGATCGACCAGCTCCAGGCCGGCGGACAGCCAGACGTCGACCTGGGGGTGTAGTTCCTCGAACTTGCCGAGCCGGGGCACCAGCCATTTGGCGGCGAAGGAGGGGGCGGCGGTGAGCGTCAGCCGCCGGCCATCCACGGCGGCGGTCAGCATCGAGGCCGCCTCGGCCAGGCGGTCGAAGGCCTCGCGCAGGGCGGGCAGGGCGGTCTGGGCCGCGTCGGTCAGCAGGAGGCCCTTGGGGGTGCGCTTGAACAGCGCCGCGCCCACATAGTCCTCCAGGTTCTGGATCTGCTGGCTGACCGCGCCCGGGGTCACCGACAGCTCGTCAGCCGCCCTAGAAAAATTGAGATGCCGTGCGGCCGCTTCAAACGCCCGCAAGGCGTTCAACGGTGGCAGGCGGCGTCGTTCCGAGTTCCGTTCCACGAGTTTTCCTGACAGCCCCGGCAGAAGTCCTTGGGTTGCGAATTGGGGCCCCGGCGACCAATTTGCAAGCGTCCGGCGATGTATCGGCCCTTTTCGTCGCCAGACACCTCGCGGGGCGGGTGAAAGCCCGTCCCGCTTCGATTCACCACTATAGCGTTTAGAGAAGCTAAAGCCCATGCCCTCCCGCCGCGCCTCGGATCGGCCCCGGACCGCCGCCGCCAACCGGCTGGTGGTGCTGTCTGGCGCGACGTCCGGCGTGACGGGCGCCAAGCCCGGCGCGGTGTGGCTGGTCGGCGCCGGTCCTGGCGACCCAGAGCTCTTGACCCTCAAGGCGTTGCGGGTCCTGCAGGCCGCCGATGTGGTCGTGCATGACGGCCTGGTCTCCGACGAAATCCTCGACCTGGCCCCGGCCTCGGCGCGCCGGATCTCGGTGGCCAAGCGCAAGTCGCGCCATTCCTATGCGCAAGACGAGATCAACCTCATGCTGGTGGCCTTCGCCCGGGAGGGCCTGAAGGTCGTCCGGCTGAAGGGCGGCGACCCCTTCATGTTCGGTCGTGGTGGCGAGGAGCTGGAAGCCTGCCGTGCGGCCGGGGTCGACTGCCAGGTGATTCCGGGCGTGACCGCCGCCCTGGCCGCATCGGCCGGCGCCGGCGCGCCCCTGACTCATCGCGGCCTCGCCCAGGCGGTGACCTTCGTCACCGGCCATGCGGCGGCGGGCGCGGAGCCCGATCTGGACTGGGCGAGCCTGGCGCGGGCCAACCACACGGTGGTGATCTATATGGGCCTGTCGACCGCGGCGGGGATCGCGGCGCGTCTGCTGGCCGCCGGCCGCGGGTCGGCCACCCCGGCCCTGATCGTCGAGAACGCCAGCCGCGCCGACGAGCGCCGGATCGTCACGACGCTCGCGGGCCTGGCTGAGGCGGCCGAGGCGGTGAACGGGCCGGCCCTGCTGATCGTGGGCGAGGCCATGTCCCTGGCCCAGGCCGGGGGACCAGATCTTGTTGAATTTGTCGAAGCTCGGGGCCGCGAGCGGGGAGTGAACCAATGAAAGCCTTGACCGCGAACCGTCTCAGCGACGGCGAGGTGGTGTTCTGGAAGGCTGGCCAGTGGGTCGAGCGCTTCGCAGACGCTGAACTGTTCGATGACGCCCAGGCCGCCGCCGGCGAGGCCGCCGAAGGTCACGCCAAGAGCCAGCCGACCGTGGTGGTCGAGCCCTATCTGATCGACCTGATCGAGAGCGAAGGCCTGTGGGCGCCGCTGTCCTATCGTGAACGCATCCGTGCGCTGGGCCCCACCAATCATCCGACCCACGGCAAACAGGCCGAGGGCGGGGCGGTGATTGCGGCCCTGCAGCACGCCCATGGCGCGGCCCGCTCGACCGGCCGCGTCGACCTGATCAAGCGCAAGTAGGAGGGAGGGCCCCATGTATCAGTACGACACCCTCGACCGGGAATTCCTCGCCGACCGCGCCGCCGAGTTCCGCGAGCAGGTCGATCGCCGCCTGAAGGGCGAGATCACCGAGGACCAGTTCAAGCCGCTGCGGCTGATGAACGGCCTCTATCTGCAGCTGCACGCCTATATGCTGCGGGTGGCCATTCCCTATGGCTCGCTGAACGGCGTCCAGCTGCGCAAGCTGGCCGATATCGGCCGCCGCTATGACAAGGGCTACGGCCACTTCACGACCCGGACGAACCTGCAGTTCCACTGGATCAAGCTGAAGGACACGCCATCCATCCTGGACGAACTGGCCAGCGTCGACCTGCACGCCATCCAGACCAGCGGCAATTGCATCCGCAACGTGACGTCGGATCCCTATGCCGGCGCGACGGCGGAAGAGATCGACGATCCGCGCGTCTGGTCGGAAGCCATCCGCCAGTGGTCGATGCTGCATCCGGAATTCTCGTTCCTGCCGCGCAAGTTCAAGTTCGCGGTCACCGCCTCGCCCAAGGACCGCACGGCCGCCAAGGTCCATGATATCGGCCTGGTGGTGCGCCGCGCCCGCGACGGGACGCTGGGCTTCGAGGTGATCGTCGGCGGCGGCATGGGCCGCACCCCGCATGTGGGCCCGACCATCCGCGAGTTCCTGCCGGCCAACCGGCTGTTCTCGTACCTGGACGCGATCCTGCGGGTCTATAACCGCCACGGTCGGCGGGACAACAAGTACAAGGCCCGGATCAAGATCCTGGTCTCGTCCCTGGGCGCCGAGGAATTCGGCCGTCAGGTCGAGGCGGAATGGGAGAAGGTCGGGGTCGACGGCGACCTGCCGGACACCGAGATCGCCCGCATCCGCGGCGCCTTCGCGCCCAAGGCTTTCGACACCCTGGTCAACCGCTCGGAAGCGTTCGAACAGGCCAAGGCCGCCGATCCGGCCTTCGCCCGCTTCGCGCGCAACAATCTGAAGCCGCACAAGCGGGCCGGCTACAGCATCGTCGAGATCTCGCTGAAGGGGATCGGCGACACCCCCGGCGACGCCACCTCCGACCAGATGGACGTGATCGCCGAGCTGGGCGAGCTCTACGGCCAGGACGATATCCGGGTGACGCACGAGCAGAACCTGGTCCTGCCGCATGTGAAGCTGGACGACGCGCCCAAGGTGTTCGCCGCCCTGCAGGCGGCCGGCCTGGCGACGCCCAATATCAACCTGATCAGCGACATCATCGCCTGCCCGGGCCTGGACTACTGCGCGCTCGCCAACGCCCGGGCGATCAATGTCGCCCAGGACATCGCCACCCGCTTCGCCGACCAGGACCGCGCCGAGCTGATCGGCGAGCTGAAGATCAAGATCAGTGGCTGCATCAACGCCTGCGGCCACCACCATGTCGGCCATGTCGGCATTCTGGGCGTCGATAAGAAGGGCGAGGAGTTCTACCAGCTGACCCTGGGCGGCTCCGGCGCCGAGGACGCGGCGGTCGGCAAGATCCTGGGTCCGGCCCTGCCGGCGAACAAGGTCACCGACGCCATCGACACCCTGGTGGACGTCTATCTGCGCGAACGCCAGGACGGCGAGCGCTTCCTCGACACCTACCGCCGCACCGGCGACGCGCCGTTCAAGGAGGCTGTCTATGCCGACGCTCGTTAAGCTGACCGAAGGCGCCTTCTCCCTGGTCGACGACGCCTTCACGGCGGTTCCCGACGAGGAAGACCTGCCGCAGGGCGATGTGATCATCTCGCTCACCCGCTTCCAGGCGGAAGGCGATCGGCTGTTGTCCGAAGGCCGCGCGGTCGGCGTCCGGGTCGAACCGGCCGAGGAGGTCGAG
>NZ_CANCLE010000061.1 GCF_947378715.1 Phenylobacterium aquaticum | reverse complement strand
CAGCTCTCCCTGCAGCAGGACCTCGATCCCGCCCAGCACCTGGCCATCGGCCGGGCGCTTGAGCCCCTGCGCGACGAGGGCGTGCTGATCATCGGCAGCGGCATGAGCTTTCACAATCTGCGCACCCTGCGCGGCCCCACCGGCGACGCAGGCTCAGAGGCCTTCGACGCCTGGCTGACCGCGGCCGCGACGGCCCCCGATCCGGCCGTCCGCGACGCCCAGCTGGCCGCATGGTCCCAGGCGCCCTTCGCCCGCGAGGCCCATCCGCGCGAGGAACACCTGCTGCCGCTGATGGTCGCCGCCGGCGCGGCGGGAACCGATCGCGGCCGACGGACCTATTCCGATCACCTGGGGGGCAAGGCGCTCTCCGGCTTCCAGTTCGGCTGACCCATTCTCCTCCCCGAAAAGTCCAAGGACCTCTCCATGACCAAGCCCTTCGCCCTGGCCGCCTTCGCCGGCGCCGCCCTCATCTCCGTCGCCGCCCCCGCCCTCGCCCAGGTCTCCACCGACCCGTCGAGCGTCCAGGCCGGGACCTATGCGCTGGAGTCCAACCATGCCCGGGTGGTGTTCTCGGTCTCGCACATGGGCTTCTCCACCTGGTACGGCGACTTCTCCAAGCCGACCGGCAGCCTGACCATCGACCCCAAGGCCCCGGCCGCCGCCAAGCTGGACGTGACCATTCCGGTCGCCAGCGTCAGCACCACCAACGCCACCCTCGACGGTGAGCTGAAGAGCGCCGCCTGGTTCGACGCCACGACCTATCCGACCATCACCTTCCACTCGACCTCGGTCGCGCCGACCGGCGCCAACACCGCCAAGGTGACCGGCGACCTGACCTTCCACGGCGTGACCAAGCCGGTGACCCTGGACGTCACCTTCAAGGGCTCGGGCACGAACATGATGAGCAAGGCCTTCACCATCGGCTTCGACGCCAAGGCCACGCTGAAGCGCTCGGATTTCGGGGTGAAGACCTATGTCCCGATGATCGGCGACACTGTCGACCTGCTGATCAGCGCGCCGTTCGAGAAGAAGTAGGCGCTCGCCCCGGAGCGCCGCGCCGCTTCAATGGGGCGCGCGCGCCGGCGGGCAGGCCGCGCGAATGCTCGCCCAGGCCTGGGTGTCAAAGGCCGCCGCGCCCGGCCGGGCGTGAGCGGCGCTGACCTGCGCCCGCCGAAGGCTGTCGGGATGGCTCGAGACCAGTTCCCGCAGCGGGCTGGCGGCCTTTTCCCCATCGCCGGCCGCCACGCGCCGGAAGAACGGCGCCATGCCTTGGGACGACAGGCCCTCGGCCTGGAGAAGCTCCATGCCCCGGGCGTCGGCCTCGGCCTCGGCGCGACGGCTATAGCGAAGATCGGAGGCCGAACCGGCGAGCAGCACGGCCTGCTGGCCCGCCCCGCTGCCGCCGCCGACCACCAGATCCAGCAGCAGACCCGCGCCCAGCGAACGCCACATGGCCTGCATCACATGGCGGCGCTCCACATGGGCGACCTCATGGGCGATCACCGCGCTCAGCTCGTCGGGCGTCCGCGTGAAGGCGATGAGCTTGTCGGTCACCAGGATCCGCCCGCCCGGCAGCGCCATGGCGTTGGCGAAAGGCGCCCGCACGGCGCGAACCCGGATGTCGAACGGCGTCCCCGTCCGCGCCTGCAGCTGATGACCGAACCGCGCCAGGGCCGCCTGGCCCTCGCCCCCGGAACAGGTCTTCATCCCGAGGCCAAGCTGGGCGTCGAAGCTGTCGCCGATTTGCCGCTCCAGATCCGGCGGGGTGTGTCGCGCGAGCGGGCCGGACGCCGCCGGCAGGCCGACGAACACGATCGCCGCCATGGTTAGTCCCACGGCCGCGAGGCTCAGCACCACGCGGCCCTCACGGCGACGGCCACGGGCCTCCACCCTCCGCCCGTGACGACCCAGGACCGCGCGCCAATCCGCGCGCGAGAGCGTCAGACGACCGTCCGCGCCGGCGTCACAGGACAGGCGCACCCGATCCCCAAGAACCTCGACGCGGAGCCCCTCGAGCGGCCAGGCGTGACGGGTTCCTCCCGCCTCAAAGAGCAGCGCGCCCTCGGAGATCGCGACATCCACCTGATGCGGCCTGGAGGTCCGACCGTCGAAGAACGCGCCGTCCATCGGGTCAGAGATTGATCGCGCCGAAGGCGTCGGCCAATCCCTCGCCCGTGCCCGGCCCGCGCGGGGCCTGGACGGCGGAGGCCAGGTCGGCGGTCCCCGTGCTCTTGAGCCTGGAGATCAGGAAGCGGGCAGTCCGCGCCTCCACCACCGGGAACAGCAGGCCGAGGCTGATAATCAGCAGCAGCAGGTTGCCCAATTCCAGCATCGCCATGCCCCACCATTTGACCTCAAGGCGAAAGCGGGCGTCCTCGAGGCTGATCCCCGCCACCACCGACCGCAGCCGCGCGGCCTGATAGGGCGCGAATATCAGCACGCCCAGGACGCTCAGAGGCAGCAGCATCGCGTAGATCAGGACGATCATGGCGCCGTCGGGCGCTGCGGGCTGGGCCTTCTGGGCGGCGAAGCGGATCGCGAAGATCACCCCCATGACCGCGAAGTAGAGGACCCCGAACACCAGGGCCGCCGGAATGAAGGCGCGATAGATCGGGATCTTGCGCGCAGCGTCCAGGCTGAAGCGGAACCGGCGGTCGCCGAATCTCAGTCCATCCCAGAGCGGACCGGCCAGCCGGCGCTCGGCCGCAGGCCAGAACCAGCCGAGGGTGATCACCGACAGCAGGAGATAGCCCAGATAGCTGAAGCCGTAGCGGATCCGCGAGCCCTTCAGCTGGAACCTGACGCCGCGCCATAGGGTCCTGCTGGCCAGATAGCGGAACGCTGAGAAACGCGCGAAGCCGAACAGGACAAAGAGGAACAGATAGATCGGGAAGATGATCAGGGCCGCGAACTTCGGTCCGAGAAACTGAGCGCCCGCGACCACGACCAGCAGGGGCAAACCCACCAGCAGCATGGCGTACAGGAAGCCCCGAAACAGCTCGCCGCCGCGCCCGGTGTATTCGAAGGGTTCGTCGTTCAGATAGATCGCCTGCCACAGTCGGCGGCGCACCTCGGTCCGGCCCCAGAACCGGTAGAGCGTGAGGGTCACCAGGTTCAGCAGGCCGTTCTTGACGCTCAGCCCCAGGAACGACCCGAGCCGCACCTTTTGGGCGAAGGTCAGGGTCTCGACGCCCTCTGGCGTCGGGTTATCAGAATTGAACATGTGCCCCCCGGCAAAAAACGCTACCGAGGCTTGCACGCTAGGCGCGATCCCGCAACCTCGCTCCCGTGACAGGCGTCAGTGGGCCAGGGTCTCGGCGAAGCGCACGGCTTCGCCCAGGCTGGGGGCGATGATCTCGTCGTCACGCATGATCACCCGGCCGCGGATGATGGTGGCCATCGGCCAGCCCTCGGCCTCGAAGCCGTCAAAGGGGGTCCAGCCGGCGCGGGTGGCCATGTCCTCGTGGCGGATGGTGCGGCGCGCCTTCAGGTCCACGATGGTCAGGTCGGCGTCATAGCCCACGGCCATCCGGCCCTTGTCGGCCAGGCCGAACACCCGGTTGGCGCCATGGCTGGTCAGGTCGACGAAGCGTTCCAGGCTCAACCGGCCCCGGGCCACATGGGTCAGCATGATCGGC
This sequence comes from Phenylobacterium aquaticum, assembly GCF_947378715.1. Taxonomy (GTDB): domain Bacteria; phylum Pseudomonadota; class Alphaproteobacteria; order Caulobacterales; family Caulobacteraceae; genus Phenylobacterium; species Phenylobacterium aquaticum_A. Next base: position 17,404 of record NZ_CANCLE010000061.1, on the reverse strand, counting down.
ACCAGAGTCTGCACGCCGGGCATGCCGGAGGGCGAGGCCGGATAGGGCCGGGCCTTCTCATCCTTGGTGTGCGGCGCGTGGTCCGAGCCCAGCACGTCAGCGACGCCCAGCGCTATGCCCCGCCACAGGGCGTCCTGGTGCGCCTTGCCGCGGATCGGCGGGTTCATCTGGGCATAGCCCTTCAGCCGCTCATAGGCCTCGGGCGCGGTCAGGGTCAGGTGCTGGGGGGTGAACTCGACGCTGGCCACGTCCTTGTGCTCGGTCAGGAAGGCGACCTCCTGGGCGGTGGTGACGTGCAGCACGTGAATGCGCTTGCCCAGGCCCTTGGCGATCCGCACCAGCCGCTCGGTGGACTGGATGGCCGACTGGGCGTCGCGGACCTCCTCATGGCTGGTCCAATCGCCGGTGCGGGCCAACGGCCGGCGGTCGGCCAGCCGGTATTCGTCCTCGGAGTGGAAGGCGGCGCGGCGGTTCACATGGCGCAGCACCTGCTCGACGCCCTCGTCGTCCTGCACCAAGAGGGTGCCGGTCGAGGCGCCCATGAACACCTTGATCCCGCAACAGCCGGGCAGGCGCTCCAGCTCGCCCAGGAAGGCGGCGTTCTCATGGGTGCCGCCGACATAGAAAGCGTGGTCGCAATGCATCCGGTGGTGGGCGCGGGTCAGCTTGTCGGCCAGAGCGTCGGGATCGGTGGTGGTGGGCTCGGTGTTCGGCATCTCGAACACGGCGGTGACCCCGCCCAGCACGGCGCCGCGACTGCCGGTCTCCAGGTCTTCCTTCCATTCCAGCCCGGGCTCGCGGAAATGGACCTGGCTGTCGATGACGCCCGGCAGCACCGCCAGCCCCTTGGCGTCGAACACCTCGCCGGCCGAGGCCTGGGAGAGGTCGCCGATCGCGGCGATCTTGCCCGCCCGGACGCCGACATCGGCGAAGCCCCGGCCAGCATGGTTCACCACCTCGCCGCCACGGACGATCAGGTCAAAGGTCTCAGACATCGGGGGCCTCAGGTTTCGGCTAACAGGTCCTTGGCCGCGGCGACCACGGTGTCGACGGGCAAGTCCATCATGTGGCAGACCGCCTGTTGGAAGCTAGGGTCAACAGCCACGATCTGCTCATAGGTGCGCGGACCCCGCACCACCCGGGCCTTCACGCCCCACGGGCCATAGAGCTGGTCGTCCGACGGGCCGAACAGGCCGACGGTCGGAACCCCGGCGGCGGCGGCCAGGTGCATCAGGCCGGAATCATTGCCGATGAACAGCCGGGCGTGCTTCAGGCAGGCATGGGCGGTGAGCAGGTCGACCTTGCCGACCAGGTCGATGAACCGGTCCTTGGCCACCACATGGCGCAGGGACTGGCCGATATGGGCGTCCTCGGGCCCGCCCAGCACCATCAGTCGGCCGCCGTGCAGGGGGCCGCCCTCGCCGAGCAGCTGCATGCCGACCTGGGCGAAGCGCTCCACCGGCCAGGTCTTGCCGACCCAGTTGGCCGAGGGCGCCAGGGCCAGGATCGGGCCGACGCCGGCGGTCAGGTCCACCGCCGCCATCTCGGTCTCGGCGGAAGTGTAGAGATAGGGCGCGGCCGGCTCGTCCTCGATGCGCAGCACCCGGGCGGCCTCGATCACCTTGTGGACCGGCTCGCCGCTCAGCGGGCGACGGAACACGGCGCGGCGCTTGGTCTTCAGGAAGCGCGAAATGGCCGAGCCGCGCAGGTCGACGACCAGGCCCCAGTCCCGCTTGCGCACCTGCCGCCACAGCTTGAACCAGTGGCCGCCGTCCTTGGACTTCTCGAAGACGATGATCTCGTCGAGCGCCGGCATGTCGACGAACAGCGGCGCGGCGACCGGGCCGGCCACCACCGTGAAGCGGGCATTGGGGATCTCGTCCGCCAGCCGGCGGATCAGGCCCGAGGACAGCACGGCGTCACCAATCCGCGTGGCGGTGATGAACAGAATCGGGAAAGTCCCGCGGGTCATCAGACGCTTATAGAGGCGCAAAGGCTGGCGCTCCACCCGCCGGACCCCTAACTGCGTCAGCATGTCCATTCATCACGCATTGTTGCCCAGCCGCGCTCTGATCGCCCTCGGCGGCGAGGACTGGCGAAGCTTCCTCCAGGGTCTGATCACCCAGGACGTGGAAACCCTGGCCGCCGGCGAGGCGCGGTTCGCCGCCCTGCTGACCCCCCAGGGCAAGCTGATGTACGATCTGTTCGTGGTCGGTCGCGCCGACGGCTGCTGGCTGGAGGTGGAGGCCGAGCACCGCGAGGCCCTGATCCAGCGCCTGAAGATGTATCGCCTGCGGGCCAAGGCGGAGATCGCTGCGGACGAAACCCCGGTCTCGGCGCTCTGGGGCGGGCCGGCGCCGGCACAGGACGAATGGGTCACAGATCCCCGCCTGCCGGGCCTGGGCTTTCGGAGCTATGGCGCCAGCCTGCCGGCCACGGATGATGAGGAAGACTACGACGCTCACCGCCTGGAGCTCGGGGTTCCGGGCCCGGCCGACTGGGGCTTCGAGCAGACCTATCCGATCGAGGCCAATTTCGACCTGCTGGGCGGCATCGACTTCAAGAAGGGCTGCTTCATCGGCCAGGAGACCACCTCGCGCATGAAGCGGCGCGGGCAGATCAAGACCCGCATGCTGCCGATCAATTTCGACGGCGAGGGCCCGGCTTTCGGGTCTGAAATCCTGGCCGGAACCCTGCGGGCCGGCGAGGTGCTGTCCGGCATGGACGGCCGCGCCATGGCCTCGCTCCGTCTCGACCGCATCTCGGGCGACCTCACCGCCGACGGCTGGGAAGTGCGGGTCGAGCGGCCGGACTGGATGGCGGCGGACCAACCGCCGCCCTTGTCCTGACCGAGGAAATCGCCTGTCCGGACACGACTTCGGTTGAACTTCGCCGCCGTTGGCCCGAGAGAGCAGGCGAGGTCTTTACCGCCTCGACGCCAGCAGGATCACCATGACGACCACGCCCGACGCCCCCGGCCCGAAGACCGCCGTCCAGGACGGCTGGGCCGAGCTGATCGAGATCGGCCGGACGGTGGCCTATGCCCTGGCCATCGCCCTGGTGCTGCGGATCTTCCTGTTCCAGCCGTTCACGATCCCGTCGGCCTCGATGGAGCCGGCTCTCCTGACCGGCGACTATGTGATCGTGTCGAAATACAGCTACGGCTACAGCCGCTGCTCGATCCCGTTCTGCCCGCCGCTGTTCAAGGGCCGCATCCTGGGCCCGTCGCCCAAGCGCGGCGACATCGTGGTGTTCCAGCTGCCGCGCGACCTGAACATCACCTATGTGAAGCGGCTGATCGGCCTGCCCGGCGACCGCATCCAGGTCCGGGGCGGGGTGGTGTTCCTGAATGGCAAGATGATCCCGCGCACCCCGCTGGGCCCGACGGAAGACCCCGACACCCCCGGCCTGAGCGTCATGCAGTACGCCGAGCCCAAGCCGGACGGCCACAGCTACGTCACCTTCGACCGCTCGCCCGACCATGAGGGCGATGACACCGACGTCTATGTCGTGCCCCAGGGCCACTATTTCATGATGGGCGACAACCGCGACAACTCGCTGGACAGCCGCTGGCCGCAAGAAGTCGGGGTGGGCTTCGTGCCGGCCGAGAACTTCGTGGGCCGGGCCGAGCTGGTGCTGGTGTCATGGCGCCCGGGCGCGTCGCTGTTCCTGCCCTGGACCTGGTTCACCAAGCTCAATGTCCACCGGCTGTTCCACCGGCTGCACTAGGGGCGCAGGTCGCAGCGCCGGCTCAGTTGGCGCGGCGGAATTCCTGGTAGCTGACGACGCCGTCGTGGTTGGCGTCCAGGCGTTCGAAGGCCCGGCGGCTCTGGGTCTCGTGCGGGGCGCGCGCCAGCGACGGCACAGCCACGGCGCCGACGGCGAGCGCGACCAGGGTCCCCGCGATCAGGCGCATGCGGCGGCGCGCAGCCTTGGCGGCGTCGATCGTCTCACCCGACAGGCGGGTCTCGATCAGCCCGCGCAGGACCTCACTGGCCGAACGCCCCTCGTCCCGGCAGCGGGCCATGAAGGCCTGCTTGGTCGGATAGGGGATGCGAATCTCCAGGGATTCGCTCTTCTTCGGAGGGCGAGTGTCGCTCATGGACGGAATTCTAACGCCAATTCCGTTGCAGGTCAGTGAAATCCTGTCCGGACGCCTCTAGGTCGCAGCCCCGAAGAACCCCCGCAGCGCCGCCAGCGTCTCCGCCGGCTTTTCCTCGGGGATGAAGTGGCCGCAATCGATGGCCTGGCCGGTGACGTCGTCCGCCCATTCGCGCCAGACGCCGAGCACGTCGTACCAGGCGCCCAGAGCCCCCTTGCCGCCCCAGAGGATCTGCACCGGACAGCTGATCTTGCGCACGCCCCGGTCGGCCTCGTCGACCGCCACGTCGTAGCTGGCCCCGGCGCGATAGTCCTCGCACATGGCGTGGATGACGGCGGGATCGCGGGCGGCCTTGCGATAGTCCTCGAAAGCGTCCGGCGCGAAGGGCGGGGTCGCCCCGCGCATCATGCCCTCGAACAGGAACTTGTCGGGATCGTAGGCGATCAGGCTTTCCGGGAAGGGCGCCGGCTGGGCCAGGAACGACCAGTGCCAATAGCCCAGCGCGAAGGCCTTGTTGGCCCGCTTCCAGACCTCGGCCGTGGGCATGATGTCGAGGATCGACAGCTTGATCAGGGCGTCGGGATGATCCAGCGCCAGGCGGTAGGCGACGCGGCCGCCCCGGTCATGGCCGGCCAGATTGAACCGCTCATGGCCGAAATGGCGCATCAGGGCGATGGCGTCGCGGGCCATGGCGCGCTTGGAGGCGTTCTCATGATCCTTGGCGGTGGCGGGCTTGGTGCTTTCGCCATAGCCGCGCAGGTCGGGTGCGATGACCGTGAAGTCGCGGGCCAGATCGTCGGCGATCTTGCCCCACATCATGTGGGTCTCAGGGTATCCATGCAGCAACAGGAGCGGCGGGCCGGAGCCGCCATGGCGGACCCGCAGGATCGCCTCGCCGACATCGACGCGCGACTGTTCGAACCGCTCGAACCCCATCTGTTCCCTCTCCCGCTTGCCCGCGCCGGCCCATCCGCGCGAAATGGGATCATGACCTCAGATCCGATTCGATGCGGCTGGCGCGGCATGCAGGGTGACGCCCTGTATGAGGCCTATCACGACACGGAATGGGGCGTGCCGGAATACGATTCCCGCGCGCTCTGGGAGAAGCTGGTGCTGGACGGGTTCCAGGCCGGCCTCGCCTGGATCACCATCCTGAGGAAGCGCGACGCCTTCCGCGCCGCCTTCGCCGACTTCGATCCGGAGAGGGTCGCCCGCTTCGGCGACGCCGACCGCGCCCGGCTGATGGCCGACGCCGGCATCGTGCGCTCCAACGCCAAGATCGATGCCGCGATCTCCAGCGCCCGGCTCTATCTGGATTTGCGCGACAAGGGCGAGGACTTCAGCCAGCTGCTCTGGTCCTTCACCAATGGCCGGGTGATCCAGAACCGCTGGACCGAGATCTCCCAGGTGCCGGCCCAGACCAATGTCGCAGAGGCCATGGCCAAGGAGCTGAAGGCCAAGGGCTTCAAGTTCGTGGGCCCGGTGATCGTCTACGCCTTCATGCAGGCCACCGGCTTCGTCAACGACCACCTGGTCTCCTGTCACTGCCATGAGCGGGTCCGGCGGATGAGCGCCTGATGCCGGACATGGCGCTGGAGCGCCTCTCGCCCCAGCCGGTCTGCGGCGTCGACGAGGCGGGGCGCGGGCCGTGGGCCGGGCCGGTCTCGGCGGGCGCAGTGATCCTCGATCCATCCGCCATCCCCCCGGGCCTGGACGATTCCAAGAAGCTCTCCGCCAAGGCCCGCGACGGCCTTGAGGTCCAGATCAAGCAGATGGCGCTCGCCTGGTGCGTCGGCTTCGCCTCGGTCGAGGAGATCGACGCGCTCAATATCCTGCAAGCGACCGGGCTCGCCATGCGCCGCGCGGTGGAGGGCCTGGCGGTGACGCCGGCCTTCGCCCTGGTCGACGGCAATTACAAATTCCAGCTGCCCTGCCCGATCCGCACCGTGGTCAAGGGCGACTCCCTCTCGTCTTCCATCGCCGCGGCCTCGATTCTCGCCAAGACCGCCCGCGACCGGCTGATGGTCGAAGCCGACGCCCTCTATCCCGGCTACGGTTTCGCCGCTCACAAGGGCTATCACGCACCCATCCATGTGGAGGCCCTGCGCCGCCAGGGCCCCTGCGCGATCCACCGCAGGAGCTGGGCGCCGGTGCGGGCGCTGCTGGATGACGCGCCCGGATTGATCGGCTGAATCAAGATTGACCACGCGCCGACCCGGGCGTGACCTCCACCCATGTCCGCCAATCCCGATCTTGTCCGCAATCTCCGCCTCCAGGCCAAGGCCTGCGGGAACCTGGGTTCGCCGTTCAACGCCGGCCTGCTGGAACTGGCGGCCGACGACCTGGACGCCGGCGGCCCGACCACCGCCCTGCTCGCTCCCTGGGCCACGGCCAGCCTGAAGACCGCCTTCGACGACGCTACGGCCCTGCGGCTGGTCGGCGGCCTGCACGACCTGGTGCTCAGCGGGGACGCCCCGGACCTGGCGGCCCTCTATCCGGCGCCGGACCGGCCCGGCGATCCCGCCCGGGCCTGGCCCGCCGCGCAGGAGGCCATGATCGCCCACCGCGACCGCCTGATCGCCTTCCTGGACCATGAGCCGCAGACCAATGAAGTGCGCCGCTCGGTCTGCCTGGCGCCCGGCTTCCTGACCCTGGCCGCCGAGACCGGCCTGCCGATCCGCGCCTTCGAGATCGCCGCCAGCGCCGGGTTGAACCTCAATTGGGACCGCTATCACTATCAGTTCGGCGATGCCGCCTGGGGCGATCCGGCCGCCGCGGTACAACTGGATACCGACTGGACCGGCCCCGCGCCGCCCGTCGCCGCCAAGGTCGAGATCATCGAACGCGCCGCCTGCGACCGCCGCCCCGTCGACCTGACCGATCCGCTGATGCGCCGCCGGCTGCTGGCCTATGTCTGGCCCGACCAGTTCGAGCGCCTGGCCCGCATCCGCGCCGCCATCGACCTGGCGCTCGCGCTGGAGGTCAAGGTCGAGGCCGCGGACGCCGTCGCCTGGACCGCCGCCCACGCCGCGCCGCGCGCGGGCGCGGTGACCTGCCTCTATCATTCGGTGTTCTGGCAATACATGCCGGCCACGAGCCAGGCGGCGCTGGCCCGGACAATAGATGACCTCGGCGCCCAGGCCACGGCCCGGGGCCCCTTCGCCTGGCTGCGCATGGAGCCCGACCCCGGGAACATGGCCCAGATGCAGGTGCGCCTGACCCTATGGCCCACGGGCGAGGAACGGATCCTGGCTGTCGTCCACCCGCACGGGGCCTTCGTGAACTGGCTGGGGTGAAAGCCTTTCGCGGTTAACCACGTTTGATCACCTGCCCTTCACCACAAAGATTCAGGATTCCGCTTCGTACTTCGTGAGGCGGACATGACCCCCGACACCATCATTCTCGGCGACTGCATCGAGGAGCTGAAGAAGCTTCCGGCCAAGTCGGTCGACCTGGTCTTCGCCGACCCGCCCTATAACCTCCAGCTGGGCGGCGACCTGCTGCGGCCGGACAATTCCAAGGTCGACGCGGTCGATGACGACTGGGATCGGTTCGAGAGCTTCGAGACCTACGACGCCTTCACCCGCGCCTGGCTGGCCGAGTGCAAGCGGGTGCTGAAGGACGACGGCGCGATCTGGGTGATCGGCAGCTATCACAACATTTTCCGGGTCGGCACCGCCCTGCAGGACCAGGGCTTCTGGATCCTCAACGACATCATCTGGCGCAAGTCCAACCCGATGCCGAACTTCAAGGGCACCCGGTTCACCAACGCCCACGAGACCCTGATCTGGGCCTCCAAGAGCCGTGGCGCCCGGCGCTACACCTTCAACTACGACGCCATGAAGATGGCCAATGACGAGCTGCAGATGCGCTCGGACTGGACCCTGCCCCTGTGCACCGGCGAGGAGCGGTTGAAGGACGAGGCGGGCGTCAAGGCCCACCCGACCCAGAAACCCGAGGCCCTGCTGCACCGGGTGATCCTGTCCTCGACCAAGGTCGGCGACATCGTCCTCGACCCCTTCTTCGGCACCGGCACCACCGGCGCGGCGGCCAAGCGGCTGGGCCGGCGCTATGTCGGGCTGGAGCGCGATCCGGCCTATGCCAAGCTGGCCAAGGAGCGGATCGCCAAGGTGGTTCCGATCTCGCCGGCCGACCTGGACGTCATGGGCTCCAAGCGCTCGGAACCCCGCATCCCCTTCGGCCAGATCGTCGAGGCCGGCCTGCTGCGGCCGGGCGACATCCTCTACTGCCCCAAGGGCGAACGCGCCGCGCGGGTCCGCGCCGACGGCAGCCTGGTGATCGGCGAGATGGCCGGCTCGATCCACAAGGTCGGCGCCATGGTCCAGTCGGCCCCGGCCTGCAACGGCTGGACCTATTGGCACTTCAAGTCCGACAAGGGCCTGGCCCCGATCGACGTGCTGCGCGCCAAGGTCCGCAGCCAGATGGCGGCCTAGCGCGAGCTCAGCACGAACTCATTGCCTTCGGGGTCCTTGAAGATCGCGAAGGTTCCCCAGGGCTGCTTCTCCGGCGGGCTCAGGAACTCTACGCCCCGGGCGGAGAGCTGGCGCCAGGTCGCCTCGACATCGTCACAGGCCAGGGAGCCGTTGAACCGCCCGCCGACGCGGTCCTCATGGCCGGGCTGGGTGAACAGCACCAGGCCGGTCTGGCTGGTGTGGATGGCCAACTCGATCCAGCGCTGGTTGCCCATCGGCTGGTCGGTGACCACCCGGAAGCCGACCTGCTCGGTCCAGAACTTCAGGGCCGCGTCCTGATCGCGGGACGGCACGGTGGCGAACTTCAGGTGGGTGATCATGGGGCCTCCTCAGGTCACGCCTTTGCAGCTGAGCCGGCCGCCCGAGACAACAGGTGCATTCAATACTATAGCAACAGTCATGACCCTCGCCCTGGATCGCTACATTCTCGACGTGCTGATGCGTGACCTGATCGGCCATGATCACGCGCCATCGGCCTATCTGCTCTATCTCTGGCTCTGGGGCCGCACCGAGGGGGGCAAGCGCAAGCACGCCGCCAGCCTGTCGACCCTCGCCGCCGAGACCGGGCTCTCCAAGTCCTCAGTCCAGAACGCGGTCCGGCATCTGTCGGCGCGGCGTCAGCTGATCGCCGTGACCCGCGAGGGGCCGACCACCCCGCCGATCTATGAGGTGCTCACGCCGTGGCGACGGGCCGGGCCAGCCGGCTGAGCCGCGCATCGCCGACCGAATGGTCGGTATTTGACTGGCGGACACCCATGGCGCCGCCTAGCCTGTTCCCATGAACCCACGCATCTATGTCCTGACCCTGGTCACCTTCGCCTTCGGGTCCGGCGCCTTCATCTTCGCCGGCATGCTGGAGACCCTGGCCCACGACCTGGGCGTCACCACCGCCGTGGCCGGCCAACTGCAGACCGCCTTCGTCCTGACCTCGGCCCTGCTGGGTCCCGTGGCCGCCTGGCTGTTCGGCCAGGTGGATCGCAAGTTCATGGTCATCGCCGGTCTGAGCACCGGCCTCGTCCTGCATATCGCCTGCGCCTTCACGCCCAATTTCGGCGCCTTGCTGGTGCTGCGGGCCCTGGCCGGCCTGGCGGGCGCCATGTCCGGCCCGGCGGCCAGCGTGGCGGCGGCGTCGCTGGCCGCGCCCGAACGGCGGGGCTCGGCCATCGCCATGGTGTCCGGCGGCATGACCTTGGCCTTCGTGGTCGGCATTCCCCTGGGCAGCCTGGTGGGCGCGATGTTCGGCTGGCGGGCGACCTTCCTGCTGGCGGCGGCCATGTCGGCCATCCCGCTGATCGCGGTGATCTTCTTCCTGCCGCGCGTGCCGGCGCCGCCGAAGCGGGAGGGCGGCTTGCAGGACCTGAACCTGAAGACCGTCTGGCCCTACTACCTGACCACCTTCCTGACCTTCGCCGCCAACATGACGCTCAACCTCTACATCGCCCCGATCGTGCGGGTCGGGGCGGGCGTGACCGGCGCTGGCGTCGGCGCCTTCCAGGCGATGATCGGCATCGGCTCCATCGCCGGCCTGACCCTGGGCGCCCGGGCGGCCGACCGCGAGGCGGGCCGCGGCTGGATCCTGCAGGGCTTCGCCATCCAGGCCACGGCGATGAGCGTCCACTTCGCCGCCACCCACCACGTTCTGCCGGCCGGATGGCCCAGCGCGGTGCTGGTGGCGACCGGCATCTTCCTGGCCGCCACCGCCCTGTTCTCCATCACCCCGGTGATCCAGTCACGGCTGATCCAGGCGACCAGCGGGGCGCCGGTGGCCCTGGCGCTGAACGGCTCGGTGATCTCCATGGGCCAGGCCCTGGGCTCGGCGGTCGGCGGGGCGGCGCTGGCGGCCTATGGCGTGCCGGCCATCCCCGGCGCGGCGCTCGCCCTGTCGCTCACCGCCCTGACCACCCTGGCCTTCCTGTTCCCGCAGCAGCCGGCCCGGGCTCACGTCGCCGACTAGATCAGCTGGGTCAGGCCCGCCTTGGCCGCCTTGAGGAACAGGCTGGGCAGGCCGTCGAGGTCACGGCGCGGCGACCAGATCACATTCGCCGCCTCCCCCTCGGCGCGGAACACCCGCAGTGTCAGGGAAAAGTGGGTGAAGACATGCTCGACCTCGCCCAGGTCGCGCCAGTCAAGCGCCGCCGGGGCGGCGGCCCGGGCCTCGGCGTCCGACCAGGCCGCCGGCCTCCAGTCGCTGGTCGGCAGGGCCAGCATGCCGCCCAGCAGGCCCTTGGGCGGCCGGCGCACCAGCCCCACCTGGTCACCCCTCGTCAGCACATAGGCGACGCCATGGCGGTGCGGCCGCTCGGCCTTCTTGGTCTTGCGGGGATAGGTCTCCGGCGCACCGGTCGCCAGGCCCGCGCAGGCCGCAGCGATCGGACAGCGATCGCACAGCGGCGACTTCGGCCGACAGATCGTCGCGCCCAGGTCCATCAGCGCCTGGGCCCAGTCGCCCGGCCGGTCGTCGCGCACCAGGGCCAGGGCGTGGGCCTTCAACTGCGGCTTGCCGTCGGGCAACGGCGTCTCGACGGCGTGGAGCCGCGCCATCACCCGCTCGACATTGCCGTCGACCACATTGGCCGGCCGGTCAAAGGCGATCGCCGCCACGGCCGCGGCGGTATAGGGGCCGAGCCCCGGCAGGGCGCGTAAGCCCTCCTCCGTATCTGGAAACACCCCGCCATGGTCGCGGGCCACGGCCCGGGCGCAGGCCAGGAGGTTGCGGGCCCGGGCGTAGTAGCCGAGCCCCGCCCAGGCGGCCATGACCTCGCCGTCCTCCTCGGCCGCCAGGTCGGAGACGGTCGGCCAGCGGGCGGTGAACTTCAGGAAATAGGGCGTGGCGTGCGGCACGGTGGTCTGCTGCAGCATCACCTCTGACAGCCAGACCCGATAGGGGTCCTGACGCACCCCGGCCTGGCCGTCGGCCGGTCCGACGCGCCAGGCCAGATCCCGCGCCTGGGCGTCGTACCAGGCCAGCAGGCGCGCGCGGAGAGTGTCGGGGGTCATGGCAATGAGCTAGCCCAAACCGCGCCAGTTGGGGAGGCTTCTCCCTCGCCCCGCATCGCGGGGAGAGGGTTGGGGTGAGGGGCCTGCTGCGGCGCCATACCACCTGCGTTCGCCGAAAGACCTCCGCTTCGCTCCGGCCCCTCACCCTGCCCTCTCCCAGCATCGCGGGGAGAGGTGAACAGCGGCGGCTTCAACGCTATAAGGGGCCATGCCCCCCCGCAGGCCCCTGCCCACCGCCGCCGAAGCCGCCGCCATACTGGCGCGGAAACGCACGCGGCCGCAGCGGCGGGCGGCCCCGCCGGCCGGGCGGGCGCTGAACAAGATGCTGAAGGCCCTGGACGAGAAATTCGGCCAGGGGCCAGGCGCGCTTCAGGCCCGCTGGCGCGAGATCGTCGGCGAGGAGATCGCCCGGCGCACCGAACCGGTGAGGTTCACCAAAGCGCGCGGCGGCGGACCGGGGTCACTGGAAATCCGGGTGGCCGGCGCCGGGGCGGCCCTGATCCAGCATCAGGCGACAGAGATCGTCTCCCGCGTGAACCTGTTCCTCGGCGAAGGCGCGGTGAACAGGCTGCGGATCGTCCAGGGACCCTTGCGCAACCTGGTCCCCGACCCGCCCAAGCCCCGCCGAAAATCCCCGCCGCTGGACGCCGCCCAGGAGGCGGCCCTGGTCGAAGGGCTGGCCTCGGCGCCCGACGGCCCTCTCAAGGCCGCATTGCTGAGCTTGGGTCGCGGCGTGCTGCGTGATCGTCGCAGCCGTTGACAATGCATCCCCCATCAGGGGAATCGCGCTTTAATCATTCGTTCAGACTTCGCAGAGGCTCCCATGTCGAACTTCCGTATCCTCGCCGTCGCCATGCTGGGCGTGTTGGCGCTCGCCGGGTGCTCCAAGGGCGCCGCGACCAATGCCGACGACATGACGCTGGGCGACGCCAAGGCCAAGGTCGAGATGGTCGAGTACGCCTCGGCCAGCTGCAGCCACTGCGCCCGGTTCAACAATGAGGTCTTCCCGGCCTTCAAGACCAAGTACATCGACACTGGCAAGGTCCACTACACCCTCAAGGAATTCCTGACCCCGCCGCAGGAGATGGCCGCCGCCGGCTTCCTGACCGCGCGCTGCGCCGGCAAGGACAAGTACTTCCCCGTGCTGGACGCCATCTTCAAGGCCCAGACCGAGATGTTCCAGACCGGCGACATCCGGGGCGTGCTGCTGCGCATCGCCCAGTCGTCGGGCATGACCGAGAGCCAGTTCAACGCCTGCATCACCGACGAGACGGCGCTGAAGGCCCTGAACGATCGGGTCGAGAAGGCCGCCAAGGACGCCAAGATCACCGGCACTCCGACCTTCTTCATCAACGGCAAGCAGGTCGCCTCGGGCGAGGTCAGCCTGGAGCAGCTGGACAGCGCCTTCGCCGCCGCCGTCGCCGCGGCGAAGTAAGAAGGGTCCCGCCCGACCGTGCACTTCCAGCGCCTGCGTCTTTCCGGGTTCAAGTCCTTCGTCGATGCGACCGAGTTCCGCATCGAACCCGGAGTCACGGGCATTGTCGGGCCGAACGGCTGCGGCAAGTCGAACCTGCTGGAGGCGCTCCGCTGGGTGATGGGCGCCAATTCCGCCAAGGCCATGCGGGCCGGCGGCATGGACGACGTGATCTTCGCCGGCTCCGGCGGCCGCGCCTCGCGCAACCACGCCGAGGTGATGCTGACCATCGACAACGCTGACCGCCAGGCGCCGGCCGCCTTCAACGACCATCCGGTCCTGGAGGTGGTCCGCCGCATCGATCGCGGCGAGGGCTCGACCTACAAGGTCAATGGCCGCGAGGTCCGGGCCCGCGATGTCCAGCTGTTGTTCGCCGACGCCTCGACGGGCTCGAACTCCCCGGCCCTGGTCCGCCAGGGCCAGATTTCCGAGCTGATCGCCGCCAAGCCCCAGAACCGGCGGATGATCCTGGAAGAGGCGGCCGGGGTTTCCGGCCTGCACTCGCGGCGCCATGAGGCCGAACTGCGGCTGCGCGCGGCCGAGACCAACCTCACCCGGCTGGACGACGTCGCCCGCGAGCTGGAGACGGCGCTGAACCGTCTGCGGCGCGACGCCCGCCAGGCCGAGCGCTACAAGAAGCTGTCGGCCGAGATCCGCGCCTTGCAGGGCGCGGTGCTCCATGTCCGCTGGACCGAAGCCCGCGACGCCGCCGCCCGGCTGCAGGGCGAGTTGCAGGACGCCGCCCGCGCCGTCGAGGAGACCGCGCGCGAGGCTGCGGCCGCCACCACCCGCGCCGCAGCCGCCGACGAGCAGATCAAGCCGCTGCGCGAGGCCGAGACCATCGCCGCCGCCGTGCTGCATCGCCTGGCCATCGACAAGGACCGGCTGGAGCGTGAGGGCGAGGCCCTGGCCGCCGAGGTCGAGCGCCTGGTCGCCGATGTCGGCCGCATCGACACCGACCGCGCCCGCGAGACCCAGATCGTCGAGGACGCCGAGGTGGCGCTGAAGCGCATGGCCGAGGACCTCGACGCCCTGGAAGCCGCCATCGCCGCCGCCCCCGAGCGCGGCCCGGAACTGGCGGAAGCCGCCAAGGCCGCCGAGGCCGCGCGCATGGAGGCCGACGCCGCCGTCGAGGCCCTGGCCGCCCAGTCGGCCGCTGACGAGGCCCGTCGCCGGGCCGGCGCCGCCCGGGTCGAGGAGGCCCAGGGCCGGGTCAACCGCACCCGCCGCGCCCTCGAACAGGCCCGCGCAGAACGCGCGCAGCTGGGCCCCGCCGCCAACCCCCAGATCGCCGAGGCCCGCACCGAGCTGGACCGCACCGAGGCGGCTCTGGCCGCCGTCCGCGCCGCCCTGGAGACCGCTGAGGACGAACGCGCCAAGGCTCAGGACGCCGAGGCCGAGGCCCGCGAAGCCGCCCGCAGACAGGAAGAGCATCTCGGCCGCCTGACCGCCGAGGCCCGGGCCCTGGCCCAGATCGTCGCCCAGCAGCGGCGCGGCGGCTTCACCCCTGCCCTGGATGAGGTGGCCCCCGATCGCGGCTATGAGGCGGCGCTGGCCGCGGCGCTCGGCGATGATCTCGACGCCGCGCTGGACCCCAAGGCGCCGTCCTTCTGGGGCGGTCGCGACGCCACGACCCCGGCCTGGCCACAGGGCGCCGAGCCCCTCGCCCCCCTGGTCAGGGCCCCCAAGGCGCTGGCCGCGCGGCTGGCCTATGTGGCCCTGGTCAAGCGCGAGGACGGCGACCGTCTGCAGTCCGGCCTGCCGGTCGGGGCGCGGCTGGTCTCCCGCGAGGGCGACCTCTGGCGCTGGGATGGCTTCACCTCCCGCGCCGACGCCCCCAAGCCCGCCGCCGTACGCATGGAGCAGAAGACCCGGCTCTCCGAAGTCGAGACCGAGATCGAGGCCCTGGCGCCCAAGGCCAGGACCGCCCGCGAGGCCCAGATCGCCGCCGCCGCCAAGGTGCGGACCACCGACGAGGTGTTGCGCGAGGCGCGCCGCCAGCCGCAGCAGGCCGAACAGAAAGTCTCCGCCGTCCGCGCCGCCCTGGAGAAGCTGGAGCGCGAGGCCGCCCGCCGCGAGGCCCACGCCCAGTCGCTGGACGATGTCATCCGCCGCTTCGAGGCCGAACTGGCCGACGCCGAATCGATCCTGCGGGTCGCGGTGGGGGAGGCCGGTGAGGACGTGGCCATGGGCGACCTGCCCGCCCGCCTGGCCGCCGCCCGCGCCGCCGCCGGCCCGGCCCGCGAGGCCGCCGCCACCGCCCGCTCGGCCATGGACGTCGAGGCCCGCGAGCGCGAGGGCCGCGCCCGCCGTTTCGAGAATCTCAACCGCGACCGCGAGGACTGGACCCGCCGGGCCCAGGCCGCCGCCAAGCGCCTGGACGTCCTGGCCGAGGCGCGGGCCAGGGCGCAGGGCTTGCTCGACCAGGCCCATGAGGCGCCGGCCACCCATCGGCAGCGCTTCGAGAAGCTGTTGGACGAACTGTCGGTCGCCGAGGCCCGCCGCGCCCAGTCGTCAGACGCGCTCGCCCAGGCCGAAGGCGCCCGGGCCGACGCCGACCGCGCGGTGCGCGCCGCCGACGCGGCCGCCGCCGAAGTCCGCGAACTGCGCGCCACCCTGGCCGCCCGGCTGGAGGCGGCGGCCGAGCGCCTGGCCGAGGTCACCACTCAGATCCGCGAGACCGCCCGGCTCGAACCCGAGCAGCTGGCCAAGCGCCTGGCCGACGAGGCGGTGGCGATTCCCACCGAGGCCGGCGGCATCGAGGTCCACCTGCACGCTCTGGAGCGCCAGCGCGATTCGATCGGGCCAGTGAACCTGCGCGCCGAGGAGGAAGCCGCCGAGCACGCCCAGCGCCTGGAGACCATGCAGACCGAGCGCGCCGACCTGACCGGCGCCATCTCGCGCCTGCGCCAGGGGATCGACGAGCTGAACGGCGAGGGGCGCGAGCGGCTGCTGGCCGCCTTCGAGGTGATCAACGGCCACTTCAAGACCCTGTTCGAGGCCCTGTTCCAGGGCGGCCAGGCCGAGCTGCGGCTGGTGGAGTCCGAGGACCCGCTGGAAGCCGGCCTGGAGATCTACGCCTGCCCGCCCGGCAAGCGCATGGCGACCATGAGCCTGATGAGCGGCGGCGAGCAGGCGCTTACCGCCTGCGCCCTGATCTTCGGGGTGTTCCTGGCCAACCCCGCCCCGATCTGCGTGCTGGACGAGGTGGACGCGCCACTGGACGACGCCAATGTGGACCGCTTCTGCAATATGCTCGACGAGATGCGCAACCGCACCCAGACCCGCTTCATCGCCATCACCCACAATCCGGTGACCATGTCGCGCATGGACCGGCTGTTCGGCGTGACCATGGCCGAGCGCGGCGTCTCCCAGCTGGTCTCGGTCGACCTGCGCCAGGCCGAGGCCATGGCCGCCCAATAGGCCCAGGTTCGGCGGCTTCCCGGGCTTTCCCCCGCGGCGCCATGTCCCGCCCGCCCGGGCGGGAAACCGGGCCCGTCCCCAGGCAAGTTCCGGCAAGGCCGCAAACGCCAATAGAATCAACAGACTAAATACCCCCCAGCCAGCCTTGACGCACCGCACCCACGCCTATAGGTTCCGCGCGACTTGAAGCCCGGGGCTGTGGCGGAGACGTCATGGTCTCCAGACCGCGTGACGCATGCCACTTCCGGACAATTCGCGCGATGAGGCGATCAAAAGCCTCGACAAGCGAGCTGACGCGCTAGCCGCGCGGACAGCCCAGCCTACGCCGGACTATGGGTCCAAGGCGCACGGCTACGGCGTCCGCCTGATGGGCATGTTGTTCGGGGGCGTGTTCGTGGGGATTGGATTCGGCGCTGTCGTCGATGTCCTGCTCCATTCCGCGCCTTGGGGGATGGTCATCGGGGTCCTCGCGGGCTTCGGAGTGTCGATTTGGATGGCCGTTCGTACGGCCGCACGCATGAGCGCCGAAGCGGCGAGCGAGTGGGGACCTGTTCAGGACCTGCCCCTCGACGACGAGGACGATTGAAGGAGTTCGAGGCGGCATGGCCAGCCCGATGCATCAGTTCGAGATCCACCCGGTTCTCCCTCTGCCTACCGTCAACGTCCCGGGTCTCGGCGCGATCGATCTGTCGATCAACAACTCGATCCTGTCGATGATGATCGCCGCCACGATCGTCGTGCTGTTCTTCGCCGTCGCCACGGCGAAGGCCGCTGTTGTGCCTGGTCGCCTGCAGGTGATCGGCGAAGGCGTCTTCGGCTATATCGACGACCTGGTGAGCGGGATCATCGGCCACGAGGGCCGCGCCTTCTTCCCGTTCGTCTTCACCATCTTCCTGTTCATCCTGACCATGAACT